>CAZRQI010000085.1:0-7518 GCA_964602025.1 uncultured Veillonellaceae bacterium | reverse complement strand
AATTCCTCGTTGGAGTCTGTCAGTTCTTTCGTCCTCTCCTCCACGGTCATTTCCAGCTGCGCATTGATTTGCCGCAAAGCTGTCGCCAATTCCGCCTGCCGTTTCCGGTAGTAAAGCAACAAGCCGATCAAAACTGCCTGCAGGGCGATCAACAATATAGCCCCGACGATTTCCCCCCGATATCGGTCCCAAACGCTATATTCGACAAATCGAATCTGCCGCTCGGCTGGCAACCGGGATTCAGGAATCTCCCATCGTTTTAATTGCCGCCAGTCGTACATGTAACGCGTGGATGCAGTCATTGCAATGAAACGCTTTTCCCCCGACATCATCCGGTCGGCGACAGCGGCCATTGTTTCGCCGTAAGCTTCGGTACTGGTCAAATTCCCGCCGACAATGCCCTGGCCAAATACTGTGTCATAAAAACTGAACACCGGAATGTGCAACAGCGGCTTCACCGCTTTCAGCACCTGCACGGTGGTCATCGGCTGTCCTTGGCTGTTGGCCACATACGTCAGCATCATGACGGCGGAATCTTTGGGCGCCGCTGTCAGTGCGTGCACCAGTTCGGTAGCCCCCAAACCGGTCAGATAGGTCACTTGGGCAAAAAGGCCTTTCTCCTGTTCCAGATAGCGCCTGGTCCGCGCCATATATTCCCGATCATCCGCGCCGGCCCCGGCCACAACGTACAAATGCCGGACATTGGGCAATAAGGCTTTGATATTGTGAAGTGTGCCCAAAATCGCGTTACCGGTACTCTGAACAATTCCAACACTGGACCGGGAAGAAATTTTCTCGACTTGCTGCGGTGTTGGCAACACGTACAATTGGGGAATCCCCTGGGCAAACTTATCGCCGTGTTCGAGCAGAAATTTACAGCCGGAGGGCATGATGGCAATGATCAAACGAAACTGCCGCCACTGATATTTATGTTTCAAAAACTCGATCACGGTCGCGGCCACCGCCGGATCATTGGCAATATTTCCATCAATGTATTCATAACTGATTTTGAATTCAGACGGCTGCAAACGGTTAAATTCTTCCACGAACCGTTCGTTCAGGGAGTTGAACCACTCTGTCGTATACGGTTGGGAATTGATCACCAGAATGCGATCCGCGGAATCGTTCGGTTGCGCCGCAACGCTATGCATTCCAACGCCCAAAATCTGGACCGCCAACAGCAGAATCAGGACCATGCGACAAACTTTGAAAAAACCATTTCTGCAGCTTGTACAACGCATGTTGTCACATCTCCACAAAATCATTTTCGCCCGTAATGTTGATTTCCCTATCCGCTTATTTATCTCCTGCAAAACAAAATAAAAAAGTAATATTTTCCCACCGGATTAAATGGGAGCAAACCAAACGAATCCGCCACCCAAAGTAGTCGTGTTATGCCATACGGCCAAATCGATATCGAGCTGCCGCCCCTCATCCAGAATGGTCGCCGCGGCCCGACTGCCATCCGGCGCAAAGTCCAGGGCAACGATCGTGACCCAATGCCAGCGATACAAACACTGTTCCTCGCCGTTGCACAAATTCAGGAAAGCTACCGGCGCATCGTTCTGCAGGGCTTCCTCGATAAAACGGACAACATCACGCAACGCGGGGCGGCCTGCGACATCTTCCGGCACATCGCAAACCTTGCAGGACATCGTGAACCCACGGGCCTGTGCGTAGGCAAGCGCCGATTCACAAAACAATTGAGTCGTCGGCATTCCCCGATCCGTCGGCGTCACATAGTGCCAGACATCTTCCATCAGAGTCAGCCAGTCGCCTTGCGATTGCGTCTTTGGCGCCATTGCGAACGAATAGGCGAACAGATGGCTGGCCACCGAAGGACCGCAGCCGGCGCGACGTTGCCATTCATCCCCATACCAGGCCTGGTTGCAACCATAAAAAAGTTCTCCCGTGCCGGGATTCCGGACGGTGAACACATTCGGTTTTTGAATCGCCGCCTTCATTTGTCAAACCTCTTTTTCAGATACACTTCCATGCACTCCATCCTTTCCTGATCACGCACAATCCCTATATAAAAGTTTATTCTCGCTCCCGGCCAGTCTTTCCTGTTTCCAGCCTTTATAACCTTTCTCAACCCACAGGTTTGTAACAGCTTTCTTGTAACAGCTTTCTATTGAAAGAGTCAGAATATTGAAATACAATGATCCTTGATGAAGGCTCCCGTTCCTATCATCCTCTGACGCATGGACAAAATGAAGGAGGCGGTTTTCGTGATGACGGATTTCATCAAGCCATGGGGAGAGCTGATCCCAATGATTCTCGGCGCTGTGGTAATCATCATCGTTGGGCTTGTAATCGCCGGTTCAGTGAAAAGCCTCACCCATTCTTTGTTGTCCAGAATAAATCTTGACGTCTATATCGGCAAATTCAGCGGTTGCCCGGAAGATCGGCCGCCGCGCGTCAGCCACTTCCTGTCGACAATCATGTATTATCTGGTTCTGCTGTTTGTCTTGATGGCACTGTTGGAACTGTTCCACCTTACCATGCTGGTTGATCCGATCAAAACTCTGCTCGGCAACATCCTTGTCTATGCGAGCCGCTTTTTGGGCGCCATCGTGTTGATCCTGATCGCCTGGATCGTCGCCAAAATGTTGCGCATGGCAACTTTTGGCCTGCTGGACTCCCTGCAAGTCGACAAAAAGGTCGCTCCCCGCATTCCCAACATCTCCCTGGCGAAAACCTTGAGCGACATTGTGTTCGGGTTGGTGTTCCTCTTTTTCCTGCCGGCAATCCTCGACGCTCTGGCTCTGCAAGGACTCCTCAGCCCAATCAACGCGCTGATCACCAAGATCCTGGCCTTCCTGCCGAACTTGGTCGGAGTCCTGCTTCTCGCCATTGCCGCCTGGATCGTGGCGGAAGTGCTTCGCAAACTGACCGTGGCCGGCCTTGACGCGCTATCGTTGAACGAGCGTCTGGGTTTTGCAGAATCAACCCCGTCCCTCAGCCATGCAATCGGCAACATTGTGTATGGGCTGGTATTTCTGTTCTTCCTGCCGGCCATCCTCGACGCCCTGGCCCTCGGCGGCTTGCTGGCGCCGGTCAACCTGATGGTCGGAAAGATACTGGCGTTTCTGCCGAATCTGGTCGGCGCCCTGCTGATCTTCGCCGTTGCGTGGCTCGTAGCCCGCTTTGTTCGCTCTTTCAGTTTCAGCCTGCTCCAGGCATCCGGTCTGGATAACAAAGTAGCGGCCTATGTTAAGCAACTTTCCCTGGCAAAAACCATCAGCGACATCCTGCATGCCCTGGTTTGGCTGTTTTTCCTGCCGGCCATACTGGATGCCCTGTCACTGGAAGGCCTGCTCTGGCCAATCAACGCGATGATCGGGAAAATGTTGGAATTCCTGCCGAACCTGTTTGCCGCGGCGATCCTGATCGTCGTATCCTACATCTGCGGCCGCATTCTGGCGCAAATCGTTTCCGGCCTGTTGAGCGGGTTTGGCATTGACGCCTTTCTTGAAAAACAGGGTTGTGTCTCGGCAGCATCCAAAGAGTATCCGCCTTCCCGCATCATTGGGATGCTGGTTCTGTTCTGGGTCATGCTGCTGGCCATCATGGAAACCGCGCAAGTCCTGGGCTTTTCCCTGTTGGCCGATCTATCGGCCAAATTCACGGTGTTTGCCGCGCAAATTCTGCTTGGCTTGATCATCTTCGGTCTGGGCGTATATCTGGCCAACTGGGCGCACCGGGCCATCATCGGCGGGGGAATGGTCAATGCGGCATTACTGGCGACTTCCGCCCGAATCGCCATCCTGGTGTTATCCGCAGCAATGGCGCTGCGCGAAATGGGAATCGCCAACGATATCATCAACCTGGCCTTTGGCTTGTTGCTTGGCGCTGTCGCCGTTGCCGTCGCTTTGGCCTTTGGCTTGGGTGGACGGGAAGTGGCCGGACAGCATCTTTCGCAATGGTCGGAATGCCTGAAAAGCAAAGAAAAACAACCCTGATCGGTTCCTTCGCATCGGTTCCAAATAGATCCTTCCTCCGACTATGGATAGGCCGACCTGTCAACTTATTGCCAGGTCGGCCTTCGTATTATATAGTTAGACTAAAGGTTGGAGGAGGGAGATAGCATGGAAGTCTTGATCGAAATATCGACGGCCGGACTCACGCTGATCTCATCCGGCTCGTTCATTACGATCGACGACACTCCGGTCAAGATGGATGTGCTCATCGATGACGAACGAACGGTGTCGGTATTATTGCTGTTTCATCACGAACCCCATCCAGCCGGCAAAACCATCAGTCATAAAGTATCCGAAGACCGGACCGTCGATGAATGGCACATTTATGATTCCGCCGACAACGAACCCGAAGCTTACATTGCCCCGGTCCCGGTCGTTTTATACACCGACGGCTGCACGCCGATGGCGTTGTCTCTGCAACTGCATACGCAACGGTTGTCCAGCGGCCCCGTGAAGGTCGACTATGTCTGGTGGGACGGGGAGCGGGACGCTATGGCGCCCGAATACAAAGTCTAGCGGTAGCAAACAACCCTGAATTCGGAGAAGGAAGTAATGCCATGAATCTTTTGGTAATCCTGGCCAACCCCAAAGAAGGTTCTACCACCCGTCAATTGCTGGATGCCTTCATAACTTCGTATTGCAGCCATCATCCGTCGGATGTCATTACGGAATTGGACTTATATCGTCAGACAGCGCTTCCGGTCATTGATGATGCTGTATTACAGGCCTGGGCCAAACCGGCGGACAAGCTCTCGCCGGAAGAACAGCGTCGGCTGGCCGGAATCGATCAGTATACGGCACAGTTCCTCATCGCCGACAAGATCGTATTTGCCGCGCCGATGTGGAATCTGCAGTTTCCGCCGCAGCTAACCGCCTATATGGCTACCATCATGGTGGCCGGACGGACGTTCGCCTATACGGACACCGGTTGCCGGGGGCTGGCGCCGGACAAACCCGTCCTGCTGCTGCATGTCCGTGGCGGCATCTATTCCAGCGGCCCATTGCAGCCGTTCGACCATGCCGTCCCCTATCTGCGGGATGTATGCGCCATGATCGGCATTACCAATTTTCAAACCCTGCTTTGCGAAGGCTTGGAAATGTTTCCGGAACAGGCCGAAACCCTTTTGCACCAGGCGAAACTGCAAGCGGCGAAACTGGCGGAACATTTTTAAACTGACGTCATGAGGAAGGCCATGAATCGAAAAAGGTGGCGGTACAATGTCGAATCCATCGTATCAAATTCGGCCCATGACCGAGAACGAATTCCAGACAGCTGTGGATTGGGCGGCTGCCGAAGGCTGGAATCCAGGCCGGCATGATGCCGCACTATTTTTCGCAGCTGATCCGCAGGGATTTCTCGCCGGGTTCTTGGACGGCCAGCTGATCGCCACGATTTCAGCGGTGCGATATGGGCAACGCTTCGGTTTTATCGGTTTCTATATCGTCAAGCCCGAATTCCGCGGCCGAGGATACGGCTGGATACTCTGGCAGACCGCAATGGAACGGCTGGCAGGCTGCAATGTCGGTCTGGATGGCGTCCTTGCCCAACAGGACAATTACAAAAAATCCGGGTTTCAGCTGGCCTACCGCAACATTCGGTATCAGGCGCAGCTTGCCGCCCGGATGGGAAATAACAATAAGTTCGTCGATTTGATCGATCTTCCTTTTGAAACGATAGTAGACTATGACAGCCATTGCTTCTTTACGCCGCGGCCGGAATTTTTACGTCCCTGGATTGCCCAGCCGGCCGGACGCGCGCTCGCCTGCGTGTCGGACGGCCAGATTCAGGGCTACGGCGTAATCCGGCAATGCCGATCCGGCTGCAAAGTTGGCCCCCTGTTCGCCGATGATCCCGCAATCGCCGACCGGCTTTTCTCGGCGCTGGCCACCTATGCGGAAAACCAACCCGTCTTTCTGGATGTTCCAGAGCCAAACTCCGCCGCTGTTGCGCTTGCCGAACAGTATAAAATGCAGCCGGTATTCCAGACCGCCCGGATGTACACCGGACCGACGCCGGTGCTGGCTCTGGACAAGGTATTCGGTGTGACTTCATTCGAACTGGGCTAGGAAGATCACCACAAAATAGGCGTCCGCCGGCAACCCGCAACAAACACGGTGATCCCCTTGCAACCTGTCTGCCACGCCATCCGGTAAACAGCCATCACATCTTCGGTCGTTGCTCCCCGGGGCAGATTAACCGTGGAACTGATCCCATTGTCCACATACGTCTGAATCGCCGCCTGCATCCGTACCCGATCGATCGGGGCGATATCGTGGGCCGCCACAATATAGGGATATTTCTGCCGCAGCGATTCCACTGCGGCTTTTTCCATGCCCCGGGCCCGCATCAGATCGCGGACGGACCGGGCTAAAACCGGGAATACCTTTCCTTGCCGCGCCAGGGAATGGGTCGTCCGCTGATAGGCAATCCCGTACAGTGGTTCGGCGCCGCCGGAAAACCCGCACATGGTCGAAATAGAGCCGGTGGGGGCGATGGACAGCAGCGACGCGTTCCGAAGTCCGAACCGGCCGATATCCGCCCACAGCTTTGGTTCCGCCGTCTGCACGAATTGCAGGATCGGCGCTTGCAGAAGCAATTCAGGTCGGCAACGCGCAAAGGCGCCTTTGTCCCGGGCCAACCGGTTCGAAGTGCGCAACGCCTGCAAAAATATTTCGCGGAACAACCGCCCGCAGAACAAAATCGCCGCCGGGCCGCCATACCGGATCCCGAGGGCGATCAACGCATCTCCCAGGCCGAACACCCCCAACCCAATGGGGCGGTAATCCTGAAGATTTCGGCGGTTTTCCGGCAACGGCTGCAAATCGCATCCATAATCGATGATCCGGTCGAGCGCTTCCACCGCCATGTCGACATTGTCCCGCAACTGACCCATGTCCAGGTCCGCCTGCCCAGTGAATTTTCCCCGAATCCACCCGTATACGTTACAACTCCCCAGGTTGCAGGCGCTGAAGGCATTGCCAAAAAATTCGCCGCAGGGATTCGCGATCTCGATCCGGTATTCCGGATCAGCCGCCAGCAGATTCCAGCTCCGCACCCGCTGGATAAAAATCGCCCCGGGTTCGGCATAGTTCCGGTTCGTTTCACAAAACCGGCAAAAAAAATCTGCAGCGTCGATCTCCCGCTCCATATGCTGTCCGGTACTTGCCGCATCGAACTTCAATCGGTAGGATCCGCCAGCCGTCACCGCCTGCATGAACGCATCATCAAACAGGATGCTGAGGTTCGCCGACTGCAAAGCATTGTCATTTTGTTTCAGCGTCAAAAACTCTTCCAAATCCGGATGGTCGCTGTTCAGGCCGATCAACAGCGCCCCGCGGCGGCCGCTTTGATTGATGAGCGAGGCGACCATGTTGTAGAAGGCGGCAAAACTGGCCGCGCCGGTTGAAGTTCGGGACACGTTTCGAACTTTGGCCCCTTTGGGCCGGAGTCCGGACAAATTGATGCCGCAGCCTCCCCCCCGGGAAAAGATGATTGCCATGGCTTTGCCCACATCAAAGATCGAAGCCAGATTGT
>CAZRQI010000084.1:2431-7546 GCA_964602025.1 uncultured Veillonellaceae bacterium | reverse complement strand
TCGACATATTTGCGGTGCGCTTCGGCGCGCCGTTTTTCTTTGGGTTCGGTCGTGTATTCGTTCACCATGGCATACAGTTTGTCGCCGTCGATTTCCTGCCGTCCGGTCGGCAATGCCGCCAGATCGGCCTGCTGCAGCCAGGCGACCGCCTTTTGAATCGCCGGGGCGTAAAGATGTTTTTCCTTGTCCCAGTTGGCCAGTTGTCCTGCGATCATGGGCAAAGCTCCTTTCCTAAATCGTTTTTGTTATCGTGCATACATTCTTCGCCGTTGCCGCGCCGATTCCTGCCGACGGCGTCGAGTTTCAGGCGTTTTTCAGTTCCGCATGCCGGAAGCAGCCGGTCAAGTGATCGTTCACCATGCCGACCGCCTGCATGAAGGAATAGCAGATGGTGGGACCGACAAAGTTGAAGCCCCGTCGTTTCAGATCCTTGCTCATCTGAACCGCCGTCGGCGTCTGCGGCGGAATTTCCGCCAGCGTCGTCCAGTTGTTCTGCACCGGACTTCCCTCGACAAACCGCCAGATGTATTGGTCAAAACTGCCGAAGGTTTCCTGCACGCGCAGAAAGGCCCGGGCGTTTTCCACAGTAGCCGCCAGCTTGCGACGGTTGCGGATGATGCCCGCTTCCTGCATCAAGGCCGCCAGTTCCAGCTCACCCCAGGCGGCGATCGGTTCCGGTTCGAACTGACACATGAGTCGCCGGTAATTCTCGCGCTTCCGCAGCACAGTGATCCAGCTCAGCCCGGCCTGCGCCCCCTCCAGAATCAAAAATTCGAACAGGCGCTGATCCCGGTGTTCGGGCACACCCCATTCGTGGTCATGATACTCCTGATACAGGGCATCGCCGAGACACCAGGGGCAGCGTTCCTTTTCCATCATTCGTCTTCTCCTTCCCGACCAGCAATCGCCGCGGCAATGGCCGCTCCCACCAGCGGCGCTTCCTCGACCACCAAAAAAGCGACCTGTTCCGCCGGCCAGCCGCCGAATCGCGTCAACGCCGCCTGGATTCCTTCGGCAAATCCCGGCATTTTTTCATACAGGGAGCCATTGACGCCAATCGTATGCCGGCGCTGGCGCTGCGGGTCCAGGCGGCGCAGGAAACCGGCGTAGGAAGCCGCGACCAGCGTCGCCGCCCGCTCCGCCACCAGCTCCGCCACCGCTTTGATGAAGTGCCGCTCCGCCAGACTTGCCGGCCGACCCGGCAGCTTTTCCTTCAACCAGGCGTCGATGTGTTCCAGTTCTTTGCTCCGGTCGCCGACAAACCACGCGACATCGATGCTCGACAGTCCGTCCGGATGGCTGAGGCAGGGGATCTCGTCGATAAACTGCATGCCGCAGTCGCCGCGGCCTGCCTGCAGGATCCGCCGGGCCAATTCGCCCAGATAGCGGCCGGCGACCATTTTCTCCAGCCGTTGCCGGCCGGGGGAATCGCTGTCGCGGTCCAGTTCCTCGTCGAAGCGGCTGCGCTGCAAACGGTCGAAGCCGCCGGACTCCGGGTTGTAGGCCATCACCCGGTCAGGCTTGCCGTGCCGGGGCTGTGGTTCATAATAGGCGGTGTTGTGGCCGGTGCCGCATACCGACCCCAGATCGGCGTCCGGACAGCGGTAAGCCGCCGCCAGCAGGGTCGCCGTCGTGTCGTTGAGCACCGCGACAGGACGGACCGCTGCGGCCTGTTGCCGGGCCAGTTCTTCCGCCAGCAGACCGTTGATGTCCTGCCCGGCCAGTCCGGACACCTTGATTTCCTTGGCCCAGCCCAGAAAACTGGCCCGGCCGAGGGCCGTCTGCCGGCTGGCGTAGGAAAAGGAATGTCCCAAAAGACGTTCCTGTCCATCGGCGACAACGGCAACCTGCCGGGCGATGAAAGCGAATAATTCCCGGACGTTCGTATCGGCGCCGGTGTAGTCGTAGCCGGCATCGGCATCCTTTAACGACACCCTGTGGAGTTTGCGGATCGATGGTTCTCGATTCCCCGCCAGCTCGACCTCGGCGACCCGCAGATTGGTGCCGCCAAAATCCAGCGACAGATACACTCCGGCTTCGCCGCCGGCCGGCCGGCCGATATAGGCGGGCAGCATCGGCAGCGGCGACGGCCGCTGCGACAGGCCGTCCTCGATCGCCGCCGCAAAGTCCTCGACAATCCGCCCGAACTGTTCCGGCGACAGGGTGAACTCCTGCCAGGCTTCGATCAGCGCATCCGCCATTTTGCACTCTTCCGCCACAGTCTCGCCTCCAGTGGGAGAAACGCCGCCGATTCCCTGCGAATTCGGCGGCGTTGTCCAATGCGTTGTTTCAATTCCTACTATATCACAATCGGCCGGAGCCCGCCACACCCGCGGGTCGCTGCCCAAAGGCAGGCGACCGCCGGCGAGGACGAATCTTAATACCAGCCGATGTGGAGTTTCACCAAAATCAGCGCGTAGCAAATGACCAGCACAATCGTGGTCGGCCAGAAAGCATGTCTAATCCAGCGGCCCCAGCCGACTTTCGAACCGAACTTCTCCATGCTGCTGTACGCCACCACATTGGCGGAAGCGCCGATCGGGGTAATGTTGCCGCCGATATCCACGCCGAGCGCCAGCGCCCAGACCATGATCGGCAGCGCCAGCATGTTGCTCGTCTGGGAGATGTCTTTCAAGATGACGCCCATGGTCAGCGCCAGGGGAACATTGTCGACGACGCCGCTGGTATAGCCGGCGCCGAACACCAGGAAGGCCAGCAGAATGTAGGGACTGCCGCCCGAGATCGCGACCATGCTGTCCGCCAGGAACTTGATGACATGGGTTTTTTCCAGGCCGCCGACAATGACGAACAGGGCTACGAAGAACAGCAGCACGTCGATGTCGATCCGGTGGATGATGTCATGGGTTTTGTGTCCGCCCAGCAGAATGGCGATCATCGCCGGAATCAGGGCGGCTTCGGCGACGGAAATCTTGATCCCCAGCGAGTGCTCCAGGAAAGTATGCGTGGTCAGCAGAATGATGGCGGTAACAAAGCCGATCAACCCCACATTCAGCAACTGACGGTCCTTGATTTTGTCGGCGGGCCGCAATCCGGCCGTTTCCTGTGAAGCAACTCCGCCGGCCTGGGCTGCCGCGATGTTTTTCTTTTCCGACAGGTAAAACAGCCCAACGCAGACCAGGGTGCTGAGGATGGCGATCGGGCCGGTATTGGTGGCGAAATCATTGAAGGTGAAGCCCAGCATTGTTCCCAGGATGACATTGGGCGGATCGCCGACCAGCGTCGCCGCGCCGCCGATATTGGCGGAGCAGACTTCGGCGATGACCAGGGGAACCGGGTCCATCCGAACCACCCGGCAAATTTCATAAGTCAGGCTGACCAAAAACAGCATCACGGTGATGCTATCGATGAACGCCGCCAAAAACGCCGACAGCAGCGGAAATACCAAAAAGATCGATATCGCCCGGTAGTGGAGCTTTTCCGCGACCCACAGCGCCAAAAACTGAAAAAAGCCGGCTTCCGATAGAATGGCGACGAGGGAAAACATTCCGAACAGCAGGCCGATGGTTTCCCAACTGACAAACTCCATCGCTTCGCTGATGCTCAGGACACCGGTGGCGATCATGGCAATGGCGCCGGCCACGGCAACAATCGTGCGGGGAATTTTGTCGAAAATCAAAGCGATGAAGGTGATCAGAAAAATAGATCCGGATAGAAGCATGTGGTTTCCTCCCATTTCAACTTATTCGGGTCTTTCTATGGAACCTTGCCGCACTTGCATTGCAGCAACGCCTTCCCGCTTAAAAAAAATGCCCCGTCCCATTGGAACGAGGTCTTTCCTGCAGCTGTTTCGCCGCCTACAGAACCGGGGGAAAGTCCCTGCGTGACAATTGAGTCGTTCGGTACTCCCTGGGTAGAGAGGTGTGAAGTTCACTGATTTTAATTTTTTAATTGCTTTAATTCTATATAAAACCAAGGCTATTGTCAATCAATTGCCTGAACAACTTGGAATGTTGCAACAATAACCAGAAATCTCCTTTCACGTTCGCAGCCCCGCAGACAAGCCTCTTTACCGAGGCTTCGCCGGCTCCGTCTCGCGGATCTTCGCAACAATTTCCCGGGCAAAAGGCCCCAGATCGTCTTCCGCATAGGCCCGTAAAACTCCCGGCGCCACCTGGGCCAATGCGCCCCGGACCAGTGCCGGATCGGTGATCCCTTCCTTCTGCAGCGCGGTCTCGACCGCCACCGCCGCCCGGAGGGCTTCCGCCGTAGCCACGCTGTTGATCCGCTGGACTTGGTCCGCCGCGCCGACGACCAGCGCCCCGACCGGCGCGAACACTTGCCGCGCCAATTCCACCAGGTCCGCCTCGCCCCGGTCAATCACCAGGACCGGCCGCGAGCCCCGGCTCATTTCGCCGGCATGGCCGATGATCTTCACATTCAGAAGCCGAACGCCCCCGCCAGCCATTCCGGCCAACATTTCCCGGGAAATATTGGTCGCCACGCTGAATACGGTCCAGTCCCGTCCGGTCCGGGCCAGCTCCGCCACGCAGGCCGCGACCGCCTTATCGGGAACGGCCAGCACCACGGCATCCGCCACCGCTTCCGCCATCGTCGCCAACACTCTCAGCTTGAGCGACCCGGCCACGCTGGCAGCGCTCTCCCGGTCGGCGTCGTACAGCGCCACTTCATGCCGGCTGGCCAGGGCGGCCGCCAAAATTTTTCCCATTCTTCCCGATCCGACGATTGTTATGTTCATGCTGCGATCCCACTCCCTTTCCCTGTTGATTCTACACCAAAACCGCCGCCGGAAAAAGGCTCCGCCGATTGCTCCGCAACAGCCGGTCATGAACACAGCGCCAGCCGTTTGCCGGCTGGCGCTGTGTTCACAGGATAGATTGCGACAGTCGCCGCGCTTCCCGCGTTTTAGGCCAGCGACGGGGTCGACTCCGGCGACCGGCGGAATTTTGTCGCCTGTTCAAACGCATAGGCGATCTGGATCAGCACCGGTTCACTCCAGGGCCGCCCCAGAATCTCCAGTCCAATCGGCACGCCGATCGGCGCCGATGGCGAGGAAGAGGAGAATCCACCCGGCACGACAATGGAGGGGAATCCGGTCACGGAACCGAGCACGCCGTTGCGCTCGATCTGCGTCTG
>CAZRQI010000084.1:0-2331 GCA_964602025.1 uncultured Veillonellaceae bacterium | reverse complement strand
TGGAGGGGAATCCGGTCACGGAACCGAGCACGCCGTTGCGCTCGATCTGCGTCTGGCCCACCGGCACCGCCAACCGTTTCTGATGCGGGTACACCAGGGCATCCAGTCGGTAATCGGCCAACAGTTTCATCGTCTGCGTCTGCAGTTCCGACCGTTTCATGAGGCGTTCCCGATACTCCGGACTCGCCGTGCTGAGCGTTTCCGCTTTTTTGATATTGTCTTCGATTCCCTTGTGGTACTTGCCCGAGGCGATGATCTCGCTCAGGGAGTGAACCTGGGCTTTTTCGCCCAACACGGCAAGGTAGGAATTCAGGTGATCCTTGAGATCGTACAGATGCACGCTCACCTCGGAAACCAGATAGTTGGAGTCGACCGGGTCGTTCACTTCCACCATCTCGGCGCCTTGGGCCCGCATTGCTTCGATGCACTTTTCCATGGCCGCATTGACTTCCTGATGATCCGGCCCGGCGCCGAAGAAGCTCCGCAGCACACCGATCCGTTTCCCCTTGAGTCCTTGCGGATCGAGATTCGTTGCATAGGAGGCCGGAATCTGGCCTACCGACCAGGCCGTGACCGCATCCGCTGAGTCGTATCCGGCAATCGCGTCGAGAACCGTTACCGCATCGGCGACAGTTCGCGCCAGGGGACCCGCCGTATCCTGCGTGAAGGAGTAGGGAATGATCCCATCGCGGCTCACCAGGCCGATGGTCGGCCGGATTCCGACCAGGCCGCAGGCCGATGCCGGCGAGCGGATCGAATTGATCGTATCCGTGCCGATTCCCACCACCCCGTAGTTTGCCGCCAATCCAGCGCCTGTGCCGCCGCTGGACCCGCCGGGAGTCCGGGTCAGGTCGTAGGGATTCAGCGTCTGGCCCAAAATGGAACTGACCGACTCGCCCCAGACGGCGAATTCATGCAGATTGACCTTCGCCAGGATCAGAGCGCCGGCTTCCTTCAACTTTCGGGTGATGAAGGCGTCGTCGTCCGGTCGGAACCCTTTCAGGCTCAGCGAGCCGCCGGTGGTGTCCATATCTCCCGTATCCACGTTGTCTTTGAGCAACAGGGGAATCCCATGCAGCGGACCGACCATTCCTTTCGTTTTCAGGGCGGCGTCCATTTCATCGGCAATCTCCAACGCCCGGGGGTTCACCAGAATCACGGCGTTCAACGCCGGTCCTTTCTGGTCGAATTCCTCAATCCGTTTCAGATACATCTCCGTCAGGCTGCGGCAAGTCAGGATGCCTTGCTGCATCGCCCGATGGATCTCGGCGATCGTCGCTTCCTCCAGTACAAAAACACTCGGGTCGCCTTGCACTGTCATCCAGTATCACTCTCCTTTCAACTTCGGCTGCGCCGCAACAGATCAGGCCGACAAGAACAGCAGCGGCAAGGCGAACACGACAAAGCTCAGGATCATGACCGCCGTGGCATAGCCAATGACGTCCCGCGCCTTCAGGCCGGTGATGCCGAGCAGGGCGATCGCCCAGAACGGTTGCAGCATGTTGGTCCAGGTGTTGCCATAGGCAACCGCCAGCGCGGTTTTGATGTAACTGGCATGCATCATTTCCGCCGACTTCATCGCGATCGGCCCCTGTACGACCCACTGGCCGCCACCGCTCGGCACGAACAGGTTGACGATGCTGGCCATGATGAAGGTCCAGAAATAGAACATGTACTCGGAACTAAATTCGACAATCGCTTTGGACATGACATCCACCAGGCCGGAGTAGCGAACGATCCCCATGATCCCTGCATACAGCGGGAACTGGAAGATGATTCCGCTGACGCCGCCGGTGGCGTCTTTCACGGCCTTGACATAGTTGGCCATGGTGCCGTGCAAGTAAATGCCGCCGAAGAAAAAGATCGCGTTGACAATATTCAGGTCCAGGGCAAAGCCTTTGGTCATGAAGTGGTACACGATATAGACGGCGCCCAGGGTTCCCAGCAGGAAGGCGATCAGCCAGTTGTTGTTCAAGCGGTCGCCGATCGTCTGCGAAGCGGCCGGAGCAGCTTTCGCCGCTGCGTCGTCCCTGTCGAGATAGGCCGCAACATCCTCGTCCAACGGCTTGATCTCATCCGCCTTCGGATGAACCATCCAGGCGAAAAACGGCGGCAGCGCCAGGCACAGAATCGTTACGGCAATGTTTACGGGATTGAACATATAATCGGAGATCGGAATAACGCCGATCTGTTTTTCCAGAAAATGTCCCGGGGTAGCGATCAACAGGCCGATCGAAGCCGACGGACCGCCATGCCAGGTCATCTGGCCGAGATAAGCGGCCGCCCCCATCAACCCGTATTCAAACGGAATGTTGCGTTTCCGCAGGGACT
>CAZRQI010000083.1:0-7560 GCA_964602025.1 uncultured Veillonellaceae bacterium | reverse complement strand
GACGTCAAATGCGTCGTAGCGACCGACATGGGCTGCGTATCGGAACGGGTCGAGCAGGATCTGGCGTATGCCGACGTCATGGTATTCGAATCGAATCATGATGTGGCGATGCTGCGCAACGGCCCTTATCCCGAGTATCTAAAAAAACGCATTCTGAGCAACCGCGGCCACCTCTCCAATCTGGACACCGGCCGCTGCCTCGCCCGGATGGGGAAAAAGCCCGGCATGCATGTGTTTTTGGCGCATCTGAGCCAGCACAACAATTGTCCGGAACTGGCCATGTCCACGGTCGGGCAGGTGCTGGACCGACAGGGAATCCGGCTGGAACAGGATGTGTATTTGCATTTGGCCCATCCCAGCGAGACCGTCAGTTTTGCTCTTTGATTTCAGAGATCATCGAACAAAGGAGGAGTTTTTCATGAAAGCAATCTACAAAAAATACGCGCCGTTATTCATCGTCGCGATCCTGGGCGCAGTGATCGGCGGCGGCTTGGTGTTGGGTTACGGACCGTTTTTTATTGGCAAGTCGGTTCCGGATGCGGTCACGCAAATCCAACAGGAAGTCACCGCACCGACAGCCCGGGCGCAATTGTCGGCGGCGCGCAACACTCCCATCGTGCGGGCGGCCCAGATCGTCGGCCCGTCCGTTGTCGGCATCACCAACAAAGCCTATGTCAGCGATCTGTTCAACCGGCGGACCCTGGTGGAGCGGGGCAGTGGCTCCGGCGTCATTTATGACGCCGCCGGACATATCGTCACCAACTACCATGTGGTGGCGGAAGCGGAAGAGATCGTAGTTTCTTTGGCCGATGGCCGGACCGTGCCGGGCAAAGTGCAGGGCGTCGATCCGGCGACCGATCTGGCGGTCGTGAAAATTGACCCGGCGGGAACCCAGCCAGCGAAATTCGGCGACTCGGACAGCCTGCAAGTCGGCGAGCCAGCCATCGCCATCGGCAATCCACTGGGTCTCGAACTGAAGGGCAGCGTGACGGCCGGCGTGATCAGCGCGTTGAATCGGACGCTGGATATCGGCGAGCGCCGGTTCCGCCTGATTCAGACCGACGCGGCCATTAACCCCGGCAACAGCGGCGGCGCCCTGGCGAACGCCGATGGGGAAGTGGTCGGCATCAATAGCATCAAAATCGCCGTCGGCGGCGTGGAAGGGATCGGCTTCGCCATTCCGATGAATACGGCCCGACCGATCATTCAGGCCCTCATCGAGAAGGGACGGGTGGCCCGGCCCTATCTCGGCGTAGTGGCGTTTGACAAAAACACGGCGGAACGATACGGTTATCAGCTCAATATCAACAAGGGCCTGTATGTGTTCCGGCTCGTTCTGAACTCTCCGGCGGACCGCGCCGGTATTCGCGTCGGCGACATCATCCTGAAGCTGGCCGGGCAGGAAACCAACAGTCTGCCGGAACTGCGCTCCGTGATTGAGGCGCAGGGCGTCGGCGCCACCATTGCCGTCACGGTTTCCCGCAACGGGGAACAGTTCGATGTGCAGGCGAAACTCAGCGAAGTGCCGAACGAGTAACGGATGAACCGGATTCGCATCGTTGCTGTCGGCAAAATCAAAGAGAAGTATTTGACGGAAGGCATCCGGGAATTTGCGAAGCGGCTGGGACCGCTCTGCAAACTGGAGATTGTGGAGATCGACGAGGAACGGATGCCGGACGATCCTTCACCGGCTGAAAAAGAAAAAGTGCTGGCGGCGGAAGGCGAGCGGTTGCTGAAAAAAGTGCCGGCGGCGACGTATCTGATCGTGCTTGACGTGGCGGGCCAGCCCGCCTCCTCGGAAGAATTGGCGAAAAAAATCGCCGGACTCGGTACGGCCGGGCACGGCGACATCACGTTCCTGATCGGGGGCGCTTTCGGTCTGTCGCCGGCAGTCATTGCGGCGGCGCGGGAGCGCCTTTCCTTTTCCCGCATGACCTTTACCCACCAAATGATCCGCTTGCTGCTCGTCGAGCAAATCTACCGGGCTTTCAAGATCATCCGGGGAGAACCGTATCATTGGTAACGGTGCAAAATGTCTTAGTTCATTCTGGGGTCGCGTGGGTGGGTCTTACCTTTCTGAATTCCCCAGGTTATGCTTGTTGAATTTCGAATAGTATTATGATACATTATTTATAACTAGAAGGATTGGAGTTGAAAAGATGATTATTCTTTCTTGCTAATTTTAAATGCATAATAATTATAGGAGCGGAAGATGCCTCTTGTTTTGTTATGCTTATGCAAGAAAGATACAATTCTTTTCACTCAAAAATATATTCTCGTCATGCCCGGCCTGGGCTTGGCTTTGCTGTATTTATGAGCTGCAAGAAAAGTACTTTCTTGCAGCTCTATTAATTTATACAGGAGGATATTTCATGTCTTTAATAAATGTCACAAATCTTACCTTTGCCTATGATGGCAGTTATGATAACATATTTGAAAACGTGAGTTTTCAAATCGATACAGATTGGAAATTGGGCTTCACTGGGAGAAATGGCAGAGGCAAAACTACCTTTCTCAACTTGCTACTTGGTAAATATGAATACAGCGGCACTATCTCAACAAATGTAAGTTTTGAATACTTCCCTTTCGGGGTAACTAACTCCGAAAATAATACTATTGAAGTAATTGAGAGCATCTGTCCAGATTGTCTTCATTGGCAGGTTATGCGTGAGCTCTCACTGCTACAAGTCTCGGAAGACGTTTTATATCGCCCATATAATACACTTTCAAATGGAGAGCAAACAAAGGTATTGCTTGCTACTCTATTTCTTAAAGAAAATAGTTTCTTGCTCATTGATGAACCCACGAACCACCTTGATGTGAAGGCGAGAGAAGTTGTCAGTGACTATCTCCGCTCTAAACGTGGCTTTATTTTGGTGTCGCATGACAGAGCTTTTCTTGACAATTGTATTGACCATATACTTTCTATTAATAAAACAACTATCGAAATTCAGAAGGGGAACTTTTCGTCTTGGTTAGACAACAAACAAAGACAGGATAACTTCGAAGTCGCGGAAAACGAAAAACTACGAAAAGAAATAACACGCTTACAATCCGCGGCTAAGCGTGCAGCTGTCTGGTCGGATAAAGTGGAAAAAACCAAGATGGGTACAACGGATTCAGTAGATAGGGGCTATATAGGTCATAAGTCTGCAAAAATGATGAAGCGTTCCAAGGGAATTGAGGAAAGACAACAAGCAGCTATTGATGAAAAGTCTGAGCTTCTCAGAAATATTGAGAGTTCTGCTAAAATAAAAATCTCTCAAATCAACTTTCATGCTGACCGCTTTGTAGAACTTGATAAAGTGTCGATATTCTATGACAGTAAGGTGGCATGTGAGAACATAAGCTTCACCGTTGAACAGGGTGACAGAGTAGCGCTTTGCGGTAGAAATGGTTCTGGCAAGTCGAGCGTTATTAGGCTTATATGTGGAGAAGATATAAGCTATACAGGCAGTTTTCGAAAAGCAAGTCAGCTTAAAATCTCCTATGTATCACAGGATACTTCCTACCTGCGGGGAAACTTGACTAGCTACGCTATTGATAACGGTATCGATGAAAGTATTTTCAAAGCTATTTTACGGCAATTGGATTTTTCAAGAATTCAATTTGAAAAGGATATGTCTGATTTTAGCGGTGGACAAAAGAAAAAGGTGCTGATTGCAAGAAGCCTTTGTGAGAAAGCGCATCTCTATATCTGGGATGAGCCGCTTAATTTCATTGATGTTATTTCTCGCATGCAAATAGAGGAATTACTGCTTGATCATTCACCGACTATTCTATTTGTCGAACATGACAGTGAATTTTGCAAGAACATTGCAACAAAGATCGTTGAACTCTAACTTTTTTATGATAGACGTAATTCTGCACCGTTTGACCCGATGCGGAGAGAAGTATCACTGGTAACGGGAGGCGGGAAACATTGCCTTATCCTCATAATCCAGATAGAATATTAAGTATAAAATAGAGAATGACAGCAAATGTTCTGCGGGATTTGGAGGTGGCAGAAATGAAAAGAACTACGAAAAAAGCTGAAATTGATTTTGCCACAATTAAACGGTTTTTAACAAGTGAGAAAGACCGACTGCAGAGAGAATATCACCTGAAAGAAATCGGCATTTTCGGTTCATTTGCACGTGGCGATCAGAAAAAATCGTCAGATATAGATATCCTGGTATCATTTGCTGCCGGTGCGCGCATCGGCGGCCTTCAATTTATTGCCCTGAAACAGGAGCTCTCTGAAAAGCTTGGCCGAAAAGTTCATATTTCCGCTCGAGATTATTTAAAACCCCAAATTGGCAAGGAAATCGAACGGGAAGTCATTTTTCTATGAGCCGACGGCGTGTCTATTCCGACTATGTGCGGGATATTCTCGAAGAACTCCATCTCGTCATACAGTTTACCAAAGGCATGAGTTTTGATGATTTTTTGAGTGATATAAAAACACAGCGGGCGATCGAAAAGTGTCTTGGCAATATGGGGGAAGCTTCGAAGAAAATTCCAGATTCAATACGCAAAAAATACCCGGAGATTCCTTTCAAGCAAATGGCGCAAATGCGAGAAATTGTCGTGCATGATTACGATGGAATTAATTACATGATTATTTGGGATACCGTAACAAGAGAGATTCCACCATTGGAAGAGGGCATCGAATCTTTGCTTCAGGCGCTAGAACGTGAGGAGCGGAACAAAGGTTCATAATGCAATTATGTAAAGACCACATGGAGTGGTCTTTTTTGCATACCAATCACTGGAAGGAATCCGCGCTCCGATGTTAAATAGTAAAAGAAGCGCAAGATTTCTCAGGCAGCATTAGGGAGGCGTCGGATGTCTAGCAAAGAAGCTACTGCCCGAATCAAGATCAACCACCTGCTGGAAGCCGCCGGATGGCGTTTTTTTGCGGAGGGCGGTTCACCTGCCAACATACGCCTGGAACCCAGTGTGACAATCAAGTCAGCTGAACTCGATGCGATGGGAGAGAACTTCGAGAAGACTAGCAAAGGGTTCATTGATTTTTTGCTGCTCGATGCCAGAGGCTTTCCGCTGCTTGTGCTGGAAGCCAAGTCGGAAGACAAGAACCCGCTTGTCGGCAAAGAGCAGGCCCGGAAATACGCCAAATCGCAGAACTGCCGTTTTGTTATCCTTTCCAACGGGAACCTTCACTATTTTTGGGATTTGGAACGGGGCAACCCGTACATCATCACTTCGTTTCCAACACCCGCTTCCGTTACCGGTTACCAACAGGTGAAGCCAAATCCGCAGCGCCTTATTGACGAAGAGGTCGGGGAAGACTACATTGTTCTCACCCAGCGCCCGAACTACAAGGCCGAAGCGGCATGGAAGAACCCGGAGGAGCGTCCCGGCTTCATCAGGGACAATAAGCTGCGATTTCTGCGACCTTACCAATTGCAGGCTATTCACTCTGTGCAGCAGGCTGTGAAGGACGGCAAGGACCGTTTTCTGTTCGAGATGGCTACCGGCACTGGCAAAACGCTTACGGCAGCTGCCATCATCAAGTTGTTTTTGCGTTCCGGCAACGCGAGGCGCGTTCTGTTTCTGGTGGACCGCCTGGAACTGGAAGACCAGGCCAAGAAAGCGTTTGCGGCGGTGTTGTCTGCCGATTTCCAAGCGGTCATCTACAAAGAGAACAGGGACGACTGGCGGCGGGCGGAGATCGTCGTCACCACGGTCCAGTCCCTCCTGTTCAACAACAAATACCAACGGCTCTTTTCACCAACCGATTTCGACCTGGTCATATCCGACGAAGCGCACCGCTCGATTGGCGGCAATGCCCGCGCTGTCTTTGATTTTTTTATTGGCTACAAGTTGGGTCTTACCGCAACTCCGCGCGACTATTTGAAGCGATTTGTCAAAGAAACGCCTGCTTCCCGCGCCCCCCGAGAGGCGGAGCGGAGATTGCTGCTTGACACCTACCGCACCTTCGGTTGTGAGAACAGCCAGCCCACGTTCCGCTACTCGCTGCTCGACGGGGTGAAAGAAGGCTATTTGGTTAATCCGACCGTGGTGGATGCCCGTACCGACATTACTACGGACCTGCTCTCGGAAGAGGGATTCGTTGTTTCGTTTACAGACGATGCAGGCGAAGACCAGCAGGAAGCATTCAAACAACGGGAGTTCGAGAAGCGTTTTTTTGCCGACAGTACCAACCAACTCTTCTGTAAGACATTTTTGGAGAACGCCCTGCGCGATCCGGTGAGCGGCGAAATCGGGAAGTCGATAGTCTTTGCCGTCAGCCAGAACCATGCGGCAAAGCTGGTCCAGATCCTCAACGAAATGGCGGATCGTATATTTCCCGGGAAATACCATTCTGACTTCGCAGTGCAAGTGACTTCCCAGATTCCCGACGCACAGCAGTTTACCATCAATTTTGCCAACAACAACCTGCTCGGCTCAGCCAATTTTCTGCCGACCTACCGGACCAGCAAGGCCAGAGTTTGCGCGACCGTGGGAATGATGACCACCGGCTATGACTGCGAAGATCTTTTGAACATCGGCTTGTTTCGCCCGATCTTCTCGCCGACTGACTTCATCCAGATCAAAGGACGCGGCACTCGTCTGCACAATTTTCTGGACCAGCTATTCGACGACAGTCTGCGGGATGGCATCCAATATCCAAGGAAGACTTCGTTCAAGCTCTTTGATTTCTTTGCCAACTGCGAGTATTTTGAGGAAGATTTCAATTACGACGAGGTGCTGAAGCTGCCGCGCCCATCTTCCCGCAAGCGAAGCGACGGGGATGAGGGAAGAGAAGGGCAGATTTCCGCTACTTACGAACATTTGGGCGAAGATATTTTGTCCACTATCCATGAGGAAACGATTGGCTACGAAGGCATGAAGATCGACCGGATGTTCTATGAGCGGTTTGAAGAAACGATGCGGGAGAATCCACAGATTGCCGCTGCCGTGGAGTCGGGCCAGTGGGACCGCGTTATCGACTATGTGAACAAAGAAGTCTTTGACAAGCCGGACGAGTACTACACGCTGGACAAGTTGCGCAGGGCGGCTTCGGTGGATCGCCGCCTGACGCTGCGGGAGATTCTGGAGAAGATCTTTGGCCTGATTCCCCGCTTCAAGTCTAAAGACGAGCTTTTGGAAGAAGAGTTTGCCAAGTTTGTTGCCGATGCAAAGCCGGAGGAGGCGGAAGCCATTTCGGCCATACGCAACTACTTCAAGGCGTATGTCGTCAGCAACCGGGTGCGTGATATTGTTGAAACCAAACGATTTACCGAACTAGCGACCAATCCGGGATTTTCCATTGGCGACTTCCGTGCTGTGCCGGAAAGATACCGCACACTGGTGCCGGAGTACGTCAAAGATTATGTGTCATTGAACCAATTTGTTGCCTGAGAAGAATGGAGGATTTCTGTGTTAGATTCTGAAACCAAACGCCGCATCGACACGGCCCGCGACATCCTGGTGGGCAAAGTGCCGGATCCGAAAAGTCAGGTGGAGCAGATTACCATTGCCCTGATTTATAAATTTATGGACGATATGGACGCCCAAAGCGAAGAATTCGGCGGCAAGCGCACGTTCTTCGCC
>CAZRQI010000082.1:0-7570 GCA_964602025.1 uncultured Veillonellaceae bacterium | reverse complement strand
GGCGAATCTGGGGGTGGCGCTGCTGCCGGGGACGATCTGTCGCCAGCTGGACAAGGAACGGGTCTGTCTGTTGCCGCTGGTGCAGCCGGAGATTCTCTGGCATCTGGCGGTGATTTGGCGCAAGGATCGCTATTTGTCGTTCGCCGCCCGTGAATGGCTGAATTTCACGCGGCAGCGGCTGCAGGAAGCCGGAGACGCAGGGACCCATCATGAAAAGAATTTGGAGTGAAGTGCAGTGACGGAAGAAAGAACGCTAATGAATCAGGCCAAAGAGGCTGAAAACCTCTGCCGCTGGGCGGCGGCGCGGGCCGGCGTGATCGTGGTTGCCCCGGGGATCGGGACGATGGCGCTGATCGCCAACGAGGTCTATATGATCATCCGCATCGGCAAGGTGTACGGGAAAACGATTTCCCAGTCGGCGGCGGCCGGTTTCCTCGCCTCTCTGGGGGCCGCCTTCGCCGGGCAGACGTTGGCGACGCTGCTGCCGTTCCCGCCGATGCAGATCGCGATCGGGGTTTCGGTGACCTATGCGGTCGGCAAGGCCGCGCAGGCCTGGATCGCCGCCGACATGCCCAGTTCGCTCGACAGCGTCCGGCAGGTGTTCGATTCGGCGAAACAGGAAGCGAAAACACAGTGGAAAGTGTTCGTCGTGCATCCGGACAAGGATGTCCCCCTCGGCGACGAAACGGCGGAGATCAAACTGCTGCCGCCCGGGCAGGGGGGACAGGGCGGCGGGGCAGCCGACAAGACGGACGCCCGGCGGTTCCGGGAGCGCCTGGAGCGGATCGCGGCCACCCGCGAAAAAGTGACCCGCCTGATCGCAAAGCTGCCGCTGGGCGGCGAAATCGCCGGGTCGGCGCTGGACAACATTTTTGACGATCCCGAAGTGCGGGGGATCCTGGCGGCGATCGAAAATCCTCGGCCGCTGCGGATCGTGTTCGTCGGCCGGACCGGGGCGGGCAAGAGTAGCCTGATCAACGCGCTGGCGGGAAAATATTTGGCCGAGGTGTCCGATGTCGACCCGGGTCAGCAGACGGCGGAGAAGCACGCGGTGGTTGACGGCGACCGCCTGATCTTCGAAGTGGTCGATACCCGGGGGATCGCCGACGGCGGGCCGGGCGCGGAGGCGGCGCTGGCGGATGCGCTGCGCGGGTTCCAGCCGGATCTGATGTTTCTGGTGAGCCCGATCGACGACCGGTCGCATGTGCAGGAAGACATCCGGGATATTGTCCGGATCCGGCGGCAATACCTCCACGGCGAGATTCCGGTGATCGCGTTGCTGACCAAGATGGACCATGTCCAGCCTGAGAACGAGCCGATGGACAGCCCGAGCCGCCAGGCGAACGTCGACGCCGCCTGCGGGCGAATGGCCGGACTCCTGGAGGCGGCGGGACTGGAACCGCTGGCGATCGTGCCGGTCTCGGCGAACCTGGTCTGGTCGGCGGACCGCCAGACGATCGTGTATGACGGGCGCTACAACATCGACAAGCTGGAGCGTCTGATTATCGACAATGTCGAGATCGCAGCGGTGTTGCAGCTGGCCTTTGAAAATCAGATGCAGTATGCGGTGCGCAAGGTGGCGAACCGCCTGATCGGCGCGTTTTCCGGGATCGCCGGCGGCATCGGCCTGAACCCGGTCCCGCTTTCCGACATGGTGGTGCTGACCAGCCTGCAGGTGATGATGGTGATCACCGTCGCCTATCTGGGCGGGCGCGACCTGGACGAGGACGGGGTGAAAGAATTCTTCGCCGGGCTGGGGCTGCAGGTGCCGGCCGCGCTGGTGTTGCGGCAGGTTGCGCGGATGCTGGGGCCGGTTTTCGGCTCGGGGGTGTCGGGGGCCATCGCCGCCGGCGGGACCTACGCGATCGGCGTGAGCGCCATTGCCTACTATATCGACGGGACGCCCCGGTCGGCTCTGAAAGAAGTGTTCCAGACGGCGCAGGAGCGCGCGCTCGAACTGTTGCGCTCGGAGGGAACGAACTGGCTGCGGCAAAAAGTCGGGAAATAGTCGCAAAGTGTCTCGGACGAGGGCGCGCCATCGCCATCTGGGCGTCCTTGACAAAACCCGGGCGGATGGGTACTATTTTTTTTAGGAAAAGAAAAGGAAGGATGAGTAGCATGGTAGGAAAAATGAATCGGACCAAATTTCTGGCGCTGGCCCTGGGCGTGGCGCTGACGGTCGGCGCGCTCGCCGGCTGCGGCGGACAGAAGAAGGAGCCGGAGAAAGCCGGACAGAAGGTGTTCCAGATCGGCGTGCTCCAGCTGGTGCAGCATGGCGCGTTGGATGACTCCAACCGGGGCTTCGTTGACGGCCTGGCCTCCAAAGGGTTCAAGGACAAGGTCAATCTGAAGATTGACCAGCAGAACGCGCAGGGCGACCAATCGAACCTGAAGACCATCAGTCAGCGGTTCGTGAACAATAAAGTGGACCTGATCTTCGCGATCGCCACTCCGGCCGCGCAGAGCGTGGCGAACGAAACCAAGACGATCCCGGTGGTCGGCGCGGCGATCACCGATTACAAGCTGGCCAGGCTGGTGCAGTCGAATGAAAAACCGGGCGGCAACATCACCGGCACGACCGACCAATGCCCGCCCGAGCGGCAGATCGACCTGGCGCTGAAGCTGCTGCCGCAGGCCAAGCGCGTGGGCGCGCTGTATTCGTCGAGCGAGGTGAATTCGCAGGTCCAGGTGGCGGCGATGAAGAAGTACGCCGAGCAGAAGGGCCTGACGGTGACCGAAGCCACCATCACGAACGTCAACGACATTCAGCAGGCGGTGCGGAGCCTGATCGGCAAGGTGGATTTCATCTATTGCCCGACCGACAACACCATTTCCTCGGCCATGTCGAACATCGTCAAGCTGACGGTGGACGCCAAACTGCCGGTATTCCTCGGCGACGAAGGCCCGGTCAAGACCGGCGGAGCCACGGCGGGCGCTTCGGTGAACTATTACAAGCTCGGCTTCCAGGCCGGGGAGATGGCGGCGGACATCCTGTCCGGCAAGTCCAAACCGGCGGATATGCCGATCGCCGCGCAAAAAGACGTGAAAGTGATCATCAACAAGAAATCGGCCGACGCGATCGGCCTGAAAATCCCGGCGGATTTGCTGAAATCGGCGGAATAGGGATTCTGGGCGAGCGCAAATTGTTGTGAAACACGAGGACCGGATCGTCGCCAGCGGGGCGATGGCCCGGTCCTCGTGTTTTTCGGCAACTCTACGGTTCGTTTATTGCCGGGACCTTCCATTTCAGCTACACTAAACGCGAGGTGATATCCGTGGACTGTGAAAAAATTGGCGGACTGATTTGCCGTCTGCGAAAAGAAAAGGCGATGACGCAGAAACAAGTCGCCGATCTCATGAATATCAGCGACAAGGCGATCAGCAAATGGGAGCGTGGCCTCGGTTGCCCCGACTTGTCCCTGCTTCCCGGCCTGTCGCAAATATTGGGAATCAATATTGAAGAAATCTTGTCCGGGGAAATGACGAGTAATGCAAGAGTCGGCGGGAATATGAATAAACTGAAAATATTCGTTTGCCCGCATTGCGGGAATCTGACAACCTCGACCGGCGACGCGAATATTTCCTGTTGCGGGAGAAAGTTGGCGGCCCTGGCGGCCGTCAAGGCAACTCCGGAGCATCGGCTGACGATCGAACCGATAGAAGATGAACTGTATGTTTCCGCTGCCCATGCGATGAGCAAAGACCACTATATTTCTTTTGTCGCCTACGTAACCGGCGATAAGGCGTTGATCGTCAAACAATATCCGGAATGGAATTTGTCCTTTCGTTTTCACCGGCTGGGACACGGCAAACTTTATTTCCATTGTTCCGTGCACGGTTTGTTTTATCAGCTGATTTAGACCTCAAAATGCGGAAAAGAGGAGATAAAATGAAAATTGTTGTAGTGAACGGCAGTCCCAGAGGCAGAGCCAGCAATACGCAAATCATGGCGGCGGCGTTTTTGCAGGGGGCGCAAGCGGCGGGGGCCGAGACGGTGAACATTTTCTTGGCGGAGAAGCAGATTCAGTATTGCCGGGGTTGCTTTTCCTGCTGGATGGTTACACCGGGGCAGTGTATTCTTGACGACGACATGAAATCCATTTTGGCGGAGGCCGAGGGGGCGGATGTGCTGGTGTTAGCCAGTCCCTTGTATTTCGACACGGTCTCCGGCCTGCTGAAAGTGTTCCTGGAACGACTGGTAGTCAAAGGCGATCCTCATTTCAGTAAAACGGCCAATGGCGAGTCGCGGCACTGGCAAAAACCCGAGGAGAAAACGCCGCGCTTAGTGATGATGTCCAATTGCGGTTTCCCGGAAAGGTCGCATTTTCAGGCGATATCGCTTTGGATGCGGCGCGTGGCCCTCAACATGCAGACCGATCTTTTGGGGGAAATATATGCGGCCCAGGGCGGACTGCTGGCGCAGGACCTGCCGCAAGTCAAATCGTATCTGCATTGGCTGAGCCAGGCGGGGCGCGAAATCGCGGCGGGGCAAGCTTTGTCGGCGGAAACCCGGGAAGCGTTGTCGCAGCAGTTCCTGCCGGATGAAATATACATCCAGAACGCGAATCAATATTTCGATAGCGTGCTGGGGAACGGGAAGAGCAAACCGCAAGGGCCGGAATAGCGGGGTTCTTTTTCCTGCTGCGCCACGGGCCATGTTGTGCTATGATAAATATAATGTGCGGAAACCATCCGCTTCGTGGCAATTGCGGGAAAGGGTGAAAAATCATGAACTACAATGAATTGATGGAAAGCGCGCGCGGCTGCGTCGGCAAATACTGCAAGGCGTGCATTATCTGCAACGGCGTCGCTTGCCGAAACAGTATTCCGGGACCGGGCGCCAAGGGCATCGGCGACGGCGCCATTCGCAACTATCAGAAGTGGCAGGAGATTCGCGTCCATCTGGATACGCTCTGCGCCGAAAAAGCGGTGGATACGACCCTGGAGTTGTTTGGCCAGTCCTTCAAATATCCGTTCTTTGCCGGGCCGGTCGGCACGGTGAGCCAGCACTACAGCGATAAATACAACGACATGACCTATAACGAGGTGCTGGTTTCCGCCTGCATGGAAGAGGGAATCGCGGCTTTCACCGGCGACGGGCTGACGGCGCAAGTGATGGAAAACGCCACGCGGGCGATCGGCATGGCAAACGGCCGGGGAGTGCCCACGGTCAAGCCCTGGAATCTGGAGACCATCAAGGTAAAAATGGACTTGGTCCGTAAATCGGGCGCTTTTGCCGTGGCGATGGATGTGGATGCCGCCGGGCTGCCTATTTTAAAGAACATGACTCCGCCCGCCGGCGGAAAATCGCTCGAGGAGCTGCGAGAGATCGTCAAGATGACCGATATTCCGTTTGTTGTAAAAGGAATCATGACGGTCAAGGGGGCGCTGAAAGCCAAAGAAGCAGGCGCTGCGGCGATCGTGATCTCCAATCATGGCGGCCGGGTGCTGGATCAATGCCTGTCTACCGCCGAAGTGCTGCCGGAAATTGCAGCGGCGGTCGGCAACGATTTGAAGATTCTGATCGACGGCGGGATTCGCTCCGGCGCGGATATTTTTAAAGCATTGGCGCTCGGCGCGGATGGCGTGCTGATCAGCCGGCCGTTTGTCACGGCGGTCTATGGCGGCGGCAAAGAAGGCGTGAAGATTTACATTGATAAACTGGCCGAAGAGCTGAAAGAAACGATGGCCATGTGCGGCGCCTTCAGCTTGCAGGAAATCACGGCGGATATGGTGCGCCGGTAAGAAAGCGAAGGAAATAAAAGATGGAACCGGGGGCATTCTGTCGAATGACGAAGAATGCCCCCGGTTTTTTGATCGGATTTTGTTACGATGGGATAATGCAATGCCGCGGCATCTGCCATAAAATTTTGGTAGACAGCCTCCCGAGGCAAAAAGGAGGTGCGGCATGACTTCAAAGGGATGGCGGATGATGGCCCCTATCTGCACGATCACGGGGTTGTCGCGGATTCTTCTGGCGCTGCTGATCCTGACCGGACTAGCCCATCCCCACTTTGAATCGCATTTATTGGCGGAGCCGGTGCTCAATCCGGCAGCGGCGGAAGTCCGGGTGGAGGAAGTTCAGGCGGACAAGGACCCGGCGGAGAAGACGATGGCGGGGAAAATTCAGGTGGAAGCGCCCCGCGAACCGGCGCCGAGCCGGGCCGGACCACGCGGACTGCAAGTTGCACTGGAGGCTTCGGCATATACCTGCGGTCCGGAATCGACCGGCAAACGCCCCGTCGATCCCGGTTACTGCGTGACGGCGTCCGGCTATCGGCTGCGCCCGGGGGACAAAGTGGTGGCGATGGGAAAGAAATACCCGTTCGGCACGCAGGTTATGATTCCGGGCTACGGGCTGGCGACAGTCCGGGACCGGGGCAGCGCGATCAGCGACAATCATGTGGATTTGTATTTTGAACGGCTGGAAGATGCCCTGCGCTGGGGGCGAAGAACGGTGACGGCGACGGTCGTTTTCGCCGGCGGCAAAGAATAACCGCGCAGTGAAATTTTCACGGCGCGACAATAGAAAGGCAAAATCGCGGAGATTGCACATACGGTGCGGTCTCGATTTTTTTTGCCGCAATCCGTCTCTTTCACTGTCGATGATACGCAATAAAAAACCACCCCGAAAGGTGGTACATTACCGCAGGAACTCAGGAATAAACACGATTCATCAAGCTCTGCGCTTGGCTTTGCCGACAGGGACGACAGCCAGGGTTTTTCCCAATGGCGCCAGCAATTTGATCAGCGTCGACAGTTGGGGGTCTGTAGTTCCTTTTTCGAGACGGGCGATTACGGGTTGCTTTACTCCACTGGCGGCCTCCAGCTGTTTTTGCGTCAGGCCGGTTTCGTGTCTTGCATTCACGATTTCTGCCACCAAAGCGGCTTTCACGGCGATTTCGGCGCGCTCTTCCGGGGTGAGCAGATTTTCTTTGTATTCATTCCAGCTGTCACCGACAGGGGCAATGGTTTTTTCCTTCATCATTTTGCACTCCTTTCCATGAAGTCCTGTTGATTGCGCCGGGCCTGCTCAATTTCCCGCCGGGGGGTTCGTTGGGTCTGTTTCACAAAATGATGCAGCAGGATAATCTGGTCACCCTGCCAACAGAAAAAGAAAATTCGGTCGCGCAACGGACGGAGTTCCCAGAGATCATCCTGAATGTGCTTGACGTAGGGTATTCCTGCCCGCGTTCCGGTAAGTGACAAAATCTCAAGGTATTCAAAAATCTTTTTTAGCTTGATGCGGCTGTCCTTGCTGGAGTCGGCGGCGGCCCGCAGGGTTTCAATATATTCCTTGATCGGTTGTCGTCCCTGGGTGTCTTGATAGAAGTTGATTTTGTACAAGGTGGGGAATCCCTCCTTACGTACATTATAACTTTTAAGTTATCGAAGGTCAACGTCGGGGGTAATGAATTTCAAATACATCCAAATCGCAAACGGGAAGATTAACACATTTTTAACGGGGTTTGTTCCCACAATAAAAATAAATATGGTATACTATATAAAGATTTTAGACGAAATAAGTCACCTATTTTTCTGAACTATTTAATATTTTATATACAGGAGG
>CAZRQI010000081.1:0-7578 GCA_964602025.1 uncultured Veillonellaceae bacterium | reverse complement strand
GCTGGCCGGTTTTGAGAAAGTCACCCATGCTGCGCCATTGTTGAGTTTGGGGAATGTATTTTCCGCCGGCGAACTGCGGGCCTTTGACAATCGGGTGCGTTCCGCCGTCGGCGACGCCGTGGAATATATCGTAGAACTGAAGATCGACGGGCTGGCGGTCAACCTGATTTATGAAAACGGCCGTCTCAGCCGGGCGGCGACGCGCGGCGACGGCGAAGTCGGCGAAGATGTCACGACGAATGTACGGACCATCCGGTCCATCCCGCTTCTGCTTCAGGAGTCGGAAGCCCTGCCGGCTTATTTCGAAGTGCGGGGGGAAGTATTCATGCCCCGGCGGGCCTTTGACCGCCTGAACCGGCAACGCTCAGCGTCAGGGGAGGCGTTGTTCGCGAATTGCCGCAACGCCGCCGCCGGGTCGCTGCGCCAGCTGGACTCCAAGGTGACGGCCAGCCGGACCCTGGATTTCTTCGCCTATGGAATCGGCCAGCGGCAGGGGCTGCCGTTCCGGACGCACGCCGAAGTGCTGGTGGGTCTGGGCCGTTCCGGATTCCGGATCAACCCGCATCACCGGACCTTTCCAACCATTGAGGAGGTCATCGCCTATTGCGAAAGCTGGGCGGATCGGCGGGCAGGACTGGACTACGATATCGACGGCCTGGTCGTCAAGGTCAATTCGCTGGCGTTGCAGGAGGAACTGGGCAATACCGTGAAGGAACCGCGTTGGGCCATTGCCTGGAAGTTTCCGGCCGAAGAGGCCGCGACGGTCGTCGAGGATATTTTCGTCGGCGTAGGCCGGACCGGCGTGTTGACGCCCACCGCCATCCTGCAGCCGGTGCTGCTGTCCGGCTCTACCGTGAGCCGGGCGACTTTGCATAATGAAGACTTCATCCGCGACAAGGACGTGCGGATCGGCGATACGGTCATCATCCACAAGGCGGGCGAAGTGATCCCGGAAGTGGTTGCCGTAGTGGCGGAGAAGCGGATGGGAACGGAGCGGCAATTCATCATGCCGTCGGCCTGTCCGGAATGCGGCCAGCCTGTCGTGCGTAAACCGGGCGAAGCCGCGCACCGGTGCGTGAACCCCGCCTGCCCGGCGATGGCCCGGGAAGGTTTGATTCATTTCGTATCGCGGGATGCGATGGATATCGACGGGCTGGGTCCGTCGATCATCGAATCGCTGCTGAGCGCGGGACTGATTGCCGACGCTGCCGACCTGTATTCCCTGAAGGTCGATGAATTGGCGAAACGGGAACGGCTGGGGGATAAATCCGCCGTCAATTTGGTGAACGCAATCAACGAGAGCCGGGAAGCCGGATTGGGACGGCTGTTGTTCGCGCTGGGCATCCGGTTTGTCGGGGCGAAGGTGGCCGGCATCCTGGCGAAAGCCTATGGCAAAATGGAAACGATCACGGAAGCTTCTCTGGAGGAGCTGGTCAAGATTCCCGATATCGGACCGCGCATCGCCGAAAGCGTGGTCGGCTATTTCGCCGATCCGGAACATTTGGTGCTGATCGACAAACTACGGCAAGCCGGCGTCCTTATGGAAGAGAAACAGGCGGCCGATCTGCCACCGCAGATTTTTGCCGGCAAGACCTTCGTGCTGACGGGCGCCCTGTCGACGCTGAGTCGGGACGAAGCTTCGGCGGAAATCGAAAAACGCGGCGGCAAGGCGGCTTCCTCGGTCAGCCGCAAGACGGACTTCGTCATTGCGGGCGCCGAAGCCGGCAGCAAGTTGACCAAAGCCCGGGAGCTTGGTGTGACGGTGCTGACGGAGCAAGAGTTTCTGGCAATGCTGGAAGACGGCGTGCTATAATATACCAATCAGCAGACTGCTGATAAAGGCCCATCTGCTATGTCGCGACTGCGTTTGCTTGCTTGCGCACTAAGAAGTGCGCGGCGCTGCGCAAGCCTCGTCGTTCCTTGCATCTGGACCTTTCTCAACAGTCTGTAGCAAATCGAAAAAACGACATAATGGGTGGTGGCGAAATGAAACTGAACCGCAAGGACGTCGAACACGTGGCGCTGCTGTCGCGGCTCGAACTGTCGGATCAGGAACTCGACAAGTACACGGAACAACTGGATGCGATCCTTGAATACATCGACGTGCTGAACCAGGTCGACACTTCGGGTGTTGAACCGATGGCGCACGTTCTCGACCTCCGCAATGTGATGCGGCCGGATGTCGTCCAGCCGTCCCTGCCTCGGGAAGCGGCGTTGCAGAATGCGCCGGAGCCCGAGAACGGCTTCTTCAAAGTGCCGAAAATCGTGGAATAGCGGAGGGACGAGACATGGAACTTTTTCGACTGACAGCGCATGAGCTGCATGACAAACTGACTCGCCGCGAAGTATCGGCGACGGAGATTACCCGCTCGGTCCTGGACCGGACGGAGAAGGCGGAACCGAAAATCCGCTCGTTCATCACCCGCATGGCGGAAACGGCGCTGCAACAGGCCGCGGCGGTGGACGCCAAGATCGCCCGGGGCGAGGCGATCGCTCCGCTGGCCGGCATCCCCGGCGCGTTGAAAGACAATATGTGCACCAACGGCGTGAAGACGACCTGCGCCTCCAAGATATTGGCGAACTTCGTGCCGCCGTATGACGCTACCATTACCGAAAAACTGGCGGCGGACGACGCCGTGATCGTCGGCAAGGCGAATCTGGACGAGTTCGCGATGGGTTCGTCTACTGAAAACTCCGGCTTTTTTGTGACCCGTAATCCCTGGGATATCGACCGGGTTCCCGGCGGCTCCAGTGGCGGCTCCGGCGCGGCGGTGGCGGCGGGCGAAGCGATCTGGTCGCTCGGTTCCGACACCGGCGGTTCGATCCGCATGCCGGCGGCCTATTGCGGGATTGTCGGCCTGAAACCGACTTACGGACGGGTTTCACGCTACGGCCTGGTTGCCTATGCGTCCTCGCTCGATCAGATCGGACCGTTTGCGAAAGATGTTCGGGACTGCGCGTTGGTGCTCGGGGCGATCAGCGGCCATGACCGCCGCGATTCGACCTCGATCGACTCGCCGGTCCCCGATTATACGAAAAACCTGGGTGCGGGCGTCAAAGGCCTGAAGATCGGCCTGCCCCGCGAATATTTCATGCCTGGCATGGAACCGGCCGTCGAATCGGCGATCCGTCGCTCCATCGACGAACTGGTCGCCATGGGCGCCGAACTGGTCGAAGTGTCCATGCCGCACACGCAATATGCTCTGGCCGCCTATTACCTCATCGCCACGGCGGAAGCCAGCTCCAACCTGGGTCGTTATGACGGCGTCGGGTTCGGCCATCGCGGCGAAGGCAGCGACATCGTTTCAATGTACAAGCGCTCCCGGGCCGAAGGCTTCGGGCCGGAGGTTCAGCGGCGCATCATGCTCGGCACATACGCCCTGAGTTCCGGTTATTATGACGCCTATTACCTGAAGGCGCTGAAAGTCCGGACCCTGATCAAACAGGACTTTGACCGGGCGTTCCAACAGGTGGACGTCCTCATCGCCCCCACCGCGCCGACCACGGCATTCAAGATCGGCGAAAAAGTTGCCGATCCGCTGGCCATGTACCTGATGGACGTGTGCACGATCCCCGTCAACCTCGCCGGCACGCCGGCGTTGTCGTTGCCGTGCGGTTTCGCCGACGGGCTGCCGGTCGGCATGCAGATCATCGGACCGCATCTGTCGGAAGAAAAGATTCTGCAGGTGGCCTACGAATTCGAACAGGCCCATGATTACCACAAACAGATGGCGTCGATCCGGGAGGTGGACTGAACATGGAATTTGGAACAGTCATCGGTTTGGAAGTCCATACGGAGCTGAAAACCGCTTCCAAGATTTTTTGCGGCTGCACCACCGAGTTCGGCGGCGAGCAGAACACGCACGTTTGCCCGGTGTGCCTCGGTCTGCCCGGCGTGTTGCCGGTGTTGAACGAAAAAGTGCTGGAATTCGCGATCCGAACCGGCATCGCCCTGAACTGCACGATTTCCCCGTACAGCAAATTCGACCGCAAGAACTACTATTATCCGGACTTGCCGAAAAACTTTCAGACTTCGCAATACGATCTGCCGATTTGTGAGCATGGCTACCTCGACATCGAAGTCAACGGGCAGACCAAACGCATCGGCATCACCCGCGTCCATATGGAAGAAGACGCCGGCAAACTGGTTCACTCCGGCACCATCTCCAACTCGGAATACGCCCTCGTCGACTACAACCGGACCGGCGTCCCCCTGCTGGAAATCGTTTCGGAGCCGGACATTCGAACCCCGGAGGAAGCCAAGGCCTATCTGGAGAAAATCAAAAGCATCCTGAGCTACATCGATGTATCCGACTGCAAGATGGAAGAGGGCAGCTTGCGTTGCGACGCCAACATCTCCCTGCGGCCGGTCGGGCAGGCGGAATTCGGCACCAAGGCCGAGATCAAGAACGTCAACTCATTCAAGGCCGTGCAGCGGGCGCTGGAATATGAAGTCGAACGCCAGACCGAGGTTCTCGAGGAAGGCGGCCGGGTGATCCAGGAAACCCGCACCTGGGACGATGCCCGCGGCGTGACGCTGTCGATGCGCAACAAGGAGCAGGCGCAGGATTACCGTTACTTCCCGGAACCGGACCTGGTGCCGATCGTCGTTGACCCGGCCCGGGTGGAAGCGATCCGCCAATCATTGCCGGAACTGCCGGATGCGCGCAAAGCCCGTCTGATGGAAAATCAGGGACTGTCCGCCTACGACGCCGAAGTCATCACCGCGACCCGGCCGATGGCCGATTATTATGACGCACTCGTGGCAGCCGGCGCAGACGCGAAAGTGGCGGCCAACTGGCTGATGGGCGAGGTGTCCAAACACCTCAACGCTTGTGCGCTGGATATCCGGAATTGTCCGGTGCCGCCGGCCAGCTTGGCGGAAATGATCGCCCTGATCGACAAAGGCACGATTTCCGGCAAGATCGCCAAATCGGTGTTCGAATCGATGTGGAACGAAGGCAAACCGGCGCCGGTGATCATCAAGGAGCAAGGCTTGGTCCAGATGAGCGACGAAGGCGAGCTCGGCGGCATCGTGGAAGCGGTGATCGCGGCCAACCCGCAGTCGGTCGCCGACTTCAAGGCCGGAAAGGAGAAAGCCATCGGCTTTTTGGTGGGGCAGATCATGCGCCAGACCAAAGGCCGGGCCAATCCGGAATTGGTGAACCGGATCCTCAAAGAAAAACTCGCCGGAATGTAAAAGGAGCGCAACATTTATGCCCCGCCAGCGACAGACGCCGAATCCAAATGAAAAAGTCCGACCGGTTCAACTCGGCCGGACTTATACTTTTTCCATCAACGGTCTCGGACACTCGGGCGAAGGCGTGGGCCGGATCGACGGGTTCACCGTGTTCGTCCGCTACGCGTTGCCGGGTGAAACGATCACAGCCCGGATCGAAGAGGTGCGGACCAATTTTGCCCGGGGCACTCTATTGCAGGTCGATGTGGCCAATCCGCAGCGGGTAGTGCCACCTTGCCCGGTCTATGAAGCCTGTGGCGGCTGTCAGCTGCAGCATTTGTCTTATGAAGGGCAACTGGCTGTCAAGCGGCAGGCGGTACAGGACGCGTTGCAACGGATCGGCAAGCTGGCCGATGTTCCTGTCCAGCCTGTGCTGGGGATGACGAATCCCTGGCGGTATCGCAACAAGGCCCAGTTCCCGGTCGGCCGTCGCAGCGACGAGATCGTTACCGGCTGTTTTGCCGCGGGAAGTCATGCGATCGTGGCGACGGATCAATGTCTGATCCAACAGGAAACGAACGACCGGCTGCTGGCGGCAGTGCGACGAATCGCCGGCAACATCGGCATAGAACCGTATGACGAGCGGACCGGACAGGGAGTCCTGCGCCATGTTCTTGGGCGGGTGGGGATCGCGACCGGCGAAGTCATGGCAGTGTTAGTGACAACGGAAAAAGATTTCCCGGGAAATAATGAACTGGTGCGGCAACTTCGGAGTGAGATGCCGGAGCTGACTTCCATCCAGCAAAATATCAACCCGGCCCGGACCAATGTGATCCTCGGCCGGGAAACCAGGGTGCTGTGGGGAGAACCGGTCATTCACGACCGGATCGGCCGGTTTTCGTTCCAGATTTCCGCTGAATCATTTTTCCAGGTGAATGCGGCGCAGACACAGGTCCTGTACGAACAGGCGGTCGCCAAGGCCGGCCTGACCGGCCGGGAAACCGTCTTCGATCTTTACAGCGGCACGGGTACGATCAGTTTGTTTTTGGCGGAACAGGCCGCCCGTGTTTACGGGATCGAATATTCAACGGCGGCGGTGGCGGACGCCGGACGCAACGCCGCGGATAACCAGATTCACAACGTGACGTTCCTGGCCGGCGACGTGGCGGAAAAGATCCGCGAGCTGCAGATGCAAGACGTCCGTCCCGACGTGATCGTCCTCGATCCGCCGAGGGCCGGCTGTGAAGAGTCGGTGCTGCGGACGGCCGCCGAACTGGCGCCAAGCCGACTGGTCTATGTCTCCTGCAATCCGGCGACGCTGGCCCGCGATCTGGCGATATTCGACGATCTCGGCTATGCCACGCGCGAGGTCCAGCCGGTCGACATGTTCCCGCAGACGTACCACGTTGAGTGCGTGGCGAGGATAGAAAAGAAATAAGCTGATTTAATAGGCTTTGTGAGATTAAGAGAAAATTCGATAGTGTGCTTTATGTTCGCCTGGACTTCGGTTCAGGCGATTATTACATGGTAGGGGGGTAAACCATTTCGCAAAAATTGAGAGCAGAATTCTCTTTGTCAGTGATGAGCTTTTCGGATTCTTGGTTGCTCTTATGAGTTGCTCACGAATGTTACTACATCGGTTCTGTTTGCCATTAGTATCTCCTTATATTTTGCTACTCCACGTCTTGTTGCTTGAGAGCCTGCTTGATAATCTCAATAACGTCGTCAAGCCCATCCAAGCTGTCCAATGCAATCTCAACATCGCCGTTTCCCCACCTGCCAACGCCGGTGACATCCTTGCATATCCCTTTCGGGTCAACGACATCGGCGAACTTCATATTCACCGCCAAACGGAGCCGTGAACTCTGGATGATAACGTCTGCTAAATTAGTGTCAGCTTTGTAGGCAATATAAAGCTTTTTAAACTCCCTCTTCACAAAAGTGCCGAGGTTGAGAATGCGGGTATTCAGCTTCTCAAAAAGTATCCGATTGAAAGCATTTAGGCATGGATAACTGTCGAGCGTGTACTGTGATGAGGCATCGTCTTGTTTGCGGTATTGGGCAAGCTCGCTGTCAGTGAGAGTGGGGTAGGGCCACGCCTTTTTGGCAATCTCGCCGAGAAGTTCGGCGCGCTTGATGACCTGTGGTTCCGCCCAGGTTGACTGAGCGATGACATACTTGTTGAGCCGAAGTGCACTCTCTCTAAAGCCGCCCGTCATATCCAACTTTTCGGTAAAGGACGAATCACTCATTTCGGAATTATACGCCGTCAGTGTAAGGTTGCCAACGGTGTGTAGATACGTCTTTTGAATCTCGCGCCAGTCGCTGCCGAGAGCGGTCACCCAGTTGTCGGATAGCTGCGGGTTCTGCGGGATAATATGTTCGATGGTCAGGTTATC
>CAZRQI010000080.1:6548-7684 GCA_964602025.1 uncultured Veillonellaceae bacterium | reverse complement strand
CCGTGGCCCCACCGGCAATTTCCCGCGCGGCGACGCCGCTTCCCGCCGTTTGAAACTGCAACGGTTCCGCGACACTTTCCGGCTGCCGGCGCTAAGCTATACGAAAACGCTGGGAAATTATCTGCTGATTTTTCTTTCGGCGGAAATGGAAACGTCCCGCTACCTTCTGCAATACTCGCCCCAACAAATTCGCTGGCTTCGGGACCAACTGGAACGGCATCCCGGGCAACCCACGCTGATTTTCACCCATCCGCCGTTGAAAGATACCTTGTCCCGCTACAACAAAAATGCGAATACACCGGGGTTCTACGCCCAGCCGCACGAAGAAGTCCAGCAGTTGCTCTCGGACTATCCGCAAATCCGGCTTTGGGTTTCGGGACATACGCACACTCCGGCGACGAATCCGGATTTCGCCTCGCCGATCAACTGGTATAACGAGCGGGTTCTGAACCTGCATAATGCGGATATGGACCGGGAAACGATCTGGACCAATTCCATTTTCCTGCATGACAACGAGATTGTCATCAAAACTTTCAACCACCGAACCGGCGAATGGCTGGAAAAGTTGGAGCGGGTAGTGACGATTTCCCGTTAATTCAACCGTTCATCGCCGGTAAAGCTCTTGCCGCCGCCATAAATATTTCCGTGGTTTGACGGTCGTGATTGCACATCACAACCTCGTTGAGACTGACCGCCGGTTGCTTCAGAAACTCGGCGGCGGTCGCCAATAAAATCTCCGCGCACAAGGGTTTGGGGAAACCAAACACACCGGAACTAATCGCCGGCATCGATACCGATCGCAAATTGTATAGTTCCGCCAAAGTCAGCACATTCCAGACGGCGCGGCGCAATTTTTCCGGTTCGCCGCCTTCGCCCCAGACCGGCCCGACCGTATGGATGACGAACTTGCAGGGCAATCCGCCAGCATCCGTCATCACCGCTTTTCCGGTCGGAACCTCGCCGATCCGATCAATCAGGCGCCGGCTTTGCTCCTCAATCACCGGACCGCCTTTCACGGCAATCGCCCGGGCGGCGCCGCCGCCGTGCAGCAATTGCGAATTGGCCGGATTGACGATGGCATCTGTCGTTTCCGCCGTGATATCTCCCTGTTTGATCAGAATGCGTTTGCCGTCGAT
>CAZRQI010000080.1:0-6448 GCA_964602025.1 uncultured Veillonellaceae bacterium | reverse complement strand
CCCAGTTCCTCCCGAAGTTGTCATTTCCGGCGGATTCTTCTACAATGGGAATATCGTTGAGAGAAGGTGCGCAATGCCAATCACCCAAAACCGGGGAGTCCTTTCCGCCGTCGTCGCCTATCTGCTGTGGGGATTTCTGCCGATTTACTGGAAGCTGCTGAGGCAGGCGGGAGCTCTGGAAATATTATCGCATCGCATATTCTGGTCGTTGTTCTTCCTCGCCGTTTTTTTGTTGCTGAACGGACGGCTGTCATCCTTTCGCAGTGAAATCCGCGCTCTGGTCCGGGACCGCCGGCGCGTCGGCGGCGTCCTCGTTTCGACACTCCTCATCACGCTGAATTGGCTGATTTACATCTGGGCAGTCAATGACAGCCGCATCGTGGAAACGAGTCTGGGGTATTATATCAATCCTTTGGTAAATGTTCTGCTGGGCGTGGCATTGCTGAAAGAAAGGCTCTCAACCAAACAATATCTGGCTGTTGCGTTGGCGGCAGCCGGGGTGTTGAACCTGACCCTGAATTTCGGCGCGTTTCCGTGGGTGGCCTTATCCCTGGCCGTCAGCTTTGGGTTATATGGGCTATGCAAAAAGCTTCTGGGGCTCTCCCCCATCACCGGTATCGCCCTGGAGACCCTGCTAATCTCACCAGTAGCGCTGCTTTATCTTTTTTCGCTGGAAGTTCAGAACGCAGGAACTTTCGGCTGGGCCAATCCTTTGCCAACCGCCCTGTTTATCGGCGCCGGCATCGTTACCGCCGTGCCGATGGTGCTGTTCGCCAATGCAGCAAACCAGCTGCCATTATCCTTGCTGGGATTTATTCAGTATTTGTCGCCGACGATCGCCCTGCTCACGGGAGTCTTCCTCTACCATGAACCCTTCACCCACATGCACGCCTTGTCATTCGGCCTGATCTGGCTGGCCTTGGCGCTGTTTTCCCGGCGCTGAAGACATTCCGCCGGCATACGGGAAAAGGATCTACGAGAGGCTGCCGCTTCTCATAGATCCTTTTTCTGCTTTCCGGAATATTTGCCGCGAACAGAAGCGGCTTCCGCAAGACTTATGAAATTAATACTCGTCGAATATCCGCTGAATCGTCGCCGGATTCGTTGTTTTGGTCAGGGCGAGCATCAGCAGAATGCGGGCTTTTTGCGGATTCAGCGTGTCGCCGGCGATGAAGCCGTATTTGTCATCGTCCGCCACCCGGGTCACCATCCCATTGCCGACGCGGGAACTCTTCACGACCGGAATTCCTTTTTTCACCGCTTCCGCCAGCGCGTCACGGGTCGTCGGGAAAATGCTGCCATGTCCCATGCCGGCATGGACGATGCCTTTGACATTTGCGTCCACCAGGGCATTGACCAGGTTTTTGTCGCCGTTCACATGACCATAGAGGATTTCCACATACGGCAATTCAGTCAGTCCGGAAACGTCAAATGCGCTCATGAGCGTGTGCTTGCGCAGGGTATCCCGGTAGAAATAGGGCTCGCCGTTCTGAATATAGCCGAGGTAGCCCAGTTCCCAACTCTTGAAGGTTTCCACATGCGTCGTGTTGGTCTTGGTCACATCGCGAGCGCCATTGATCTGGTCGTTCATGCCGACAAGGACTCCCTTGCCGCGGGCTTTGGGGCTTCCCGCCAAGCGAACCGCATTCAACAGGTTCACCGGCCCGTCGGCGCTGATCGCCGTTGCCGGACGCATGGCGCCGACCAGCACCACCGGCTTGTCGCTCTTGACGACCAGGTTGAGGAAATAGGCCGTTTCTTCGAGGGTATCCGTGCCATGGGTAATCACGATGCCGTCGACTGTCGGGCTGGCCAGGAGCTCATTCACCCGCTTCGCCAGCTTCAGCCATACTTCGTGTGTCATCGCAAAACTGCCGATATTGGCGACCTGCTCGCCGGATACATTGGCATACTGCTTGATTTCAGGGACAGCGCTGATCAGGATCTGCACACCGATTTCACCGGGATTGTACCCGGTCATTTGCGTGGCGCTGCCGCCGCGTCCGGCAATAGTTCCGCCGGTTGCCAGAATCACTACATTGGGCAACTCCGCCGCCAGCGCCGCGGCAAATTGCGACAACACCAGAACAACACACATAAACACGGCCACCAGTAGTTTTCTCTTCACAACTCATCCCCCCGTTTTTATTTTTGCCGGCCTCGGGAATCTCAAATGCTCCCGGGCTGCCTGTACAGATGCTATTCGTCAATGATTCGTTCTTTCCTGTCTGAGCGGAGTTAAAAAATTAATATTTTCAGGCAATTTATCGGCATTGACAGTGTATGGAAATCAGCGGTAAAATTTTCTTGGACAATTGTTGCTAGGAATGAGGGGAGGAAGTTCTTTGAAATTGACGAAATGCCGTTTCTTCCGTGTATTCGTTCTCTGCTTGATGCTGCTCTCGCTGGTCTCGGTAGCTGCCGCCGCCGGTTATTCGGCCGATGTCGTGACTACCGACAAAAGCAGCTCCATGCACTCCAAGATGTGGGTATCCTATTCCCTTTGGGCACAACGGATGGAAATGCCATCGCAGCCCAACATGATCATCATCGTCCGGTTGGATAAAAAGCTCGTCTGGAACATTGACAAGGAATCCAAAATGTACATGGAAATTCCGATGCGGCCGGGCATGGCCGCCAATACCATCGCCAGCGGCGAAAAAGCGCCCACGGAAGTGGAACGGACGTATCTGCTCACGGAGACCGTGGAAGGACACGTGGCGGATAAATACCAAATTACGCATCAGATCGGCAACGACCGGAGCACCTTCTTTCTCTGGCTATTAAAAGACAACAACATGTTCCCGATCAAAACCCAGCACAAAGATTCCGTCACCGTGTTCAAAAACCTGAATTTCACGGAACCGCCGGCAAGTATGTTTGAAGTACCGCCCGGCTATGAAAAGATGGCGATGCCATTCATGCCATAATTGCCTAACCGATACCCCCCGCACAGTAACGCGAAAGCAAATTCCCCGGCGACAGCAGGAAAAAAGGACTTCCTGCCGGCGCCGGGGAATTTTTCCGTTAGGAAGTATCCTTCACGGCCCGGGATTCTATGGTTTGGTTCGCCACAGTCGAATTTTTCAGTGGAAAGAAGGTGTCTGAATGCGATTGCGCGATTCACTTTTCTCCTTGTTTTTCCTGCTCACTTTCATCTGCCTGTTGCCTGCCGCGCACGCCGATTCCTGGCTCCCGCCAAAACCGTCGGTCACTTACGAATCGTTGAACGGCGACGCCCGATTCATCGTCACTGCTTCGCCGCGTTCCAACGCGCTCATCGCCTGCCATGGAGCAGCATGGATCAAGAACAACGGTAGCGAGTGGCGGCAGTTATGGGACAAGCCGCTGCAAAACCGCCTGTCGCCGGTCACGGCGGTCGTGGCCAACGGTGGCTGGCGCATCGTCACTTTTGACAACTATTACTCCGTCGGCTTTGGCGACGAAGTGATCGTCTTCTACAATGAAACCGGCGATTTGATCAAAAAGTACTCGTTGGAAGATCTGCTGTCGAAGGAAGAACTGGACCGGGTGCCGCGCAGCGTCAGTTCCCGTTGGTGGCGGAACCGGGTCCACCTTGACGAAGCTCTCGGCCTATTAATTGTCGACGTGGTCCAATCATACGGCGACAAACGCTCCATCAAGTCCATTTCTTTCGATCTTGGGAACGGCGGGATCTTGTCGCCATGACGCCGGATCCGTCTTCCGTTTACGACCTCTGCATCATCGGCGCCGGCGTCGTCGGCTTGAATATTGCCCGGGAAATATCACGCTACCAGTTGCGGATCTGCATTATCGAAGCGGCGGATGATGTCGGGCGCGGTTGCACCAAGGCCAACAGCGGCATTGTGCACGGCGGATACAGCGACGAACCGGGTTCGTTGAAAGCCGAGTTGTGCGTTGCCGGCAATCGTCTATACGCCCAGCTCGACAGCGAACTGCATTTCGGTTATCGCCAGACTGGCTCGTTGGTCCTTGCTTTTTCCGACGCGGACCTGTCCGCGTTGAATCAACTGTTGGCCAACGGACAACAGAATGGCGTCACCGGGTTGCGAATCATCGGCAGGGACGAACTGCTGACCCGTGAACCGCATTTGAATCCGGCGGCGATCGCCGCATTACTCTGCGAAACCGCCGGGGTCACCTCTCCCTATGAATTTGCCATCGCCCTGGCGGAAAACGCGATCGCTAATGGTACGCAGCTATTTTTGTCGGAAACGGTCCAAAGTATTGCCAAAACGGCGGAAGTTTTCCGAATCGCCACTGACAAAAGCGCGCACTATGCCCGCTTCGTCGCAAACTGCGCCGGCGTCAACAGCGACCGGATCGCAGCCCTGGCCGGCCTGGACCACTTTCGGATTACACCCCGGCGCGGCCAGTATGTCCTGCTGGACAAGGAGCAAAGCCATTTGGTCCGCTCGGTGATTTTTCAGACGCCGTCGCCGCTGGGCAAAGGAATCCTCGTCACGACCACTTATCACGGCAATCTGATGGTCGGTCCGAATGCCGAGGATATCGATGATAAAACCGATGTCGGCACCGACATCCAGACCCTTCAAAACATCGTGGGGCAGGCTCGCCGCTCCGTGCCGGGCTTCGACATGCGCAAAGCCTTGACATCCTTTGCCGGCAACCGGCCGGTTTCCAATCAAAAGGACTGGGTGATCGGGGAAAGTCGCGTCAAAAATTTTATCAATCTGATCGGAATTGACTCGCCCGGCTTGACCGCGTCGCCGGCGATCGCCCGCAAAGTCGCCCGCATTCTGCAGGACTGCGGTCTGGAATTGAAGGAGAAGCCGAATTTTCAGGCGCAGCGGCCACCGATCATTCAACGGAAACCGGCCGATTTCGCTGGCGATATAAATTCGTCAGATCCGGCGCAGCACATCATCTGCCGCTGCGAGCAGGTTACCGAGGCGGAAATTCTGGACTGCCTGCATCGCGGCATCCCCGTCCGCTCGCTGGACGCCGTCAAGTATCGCACGCGCGCCGGCATGGGTCGTTGCCAGGGCGCTTTCTGCGGGCCGCGGGTGCGCGAACTTCTGTCTCGGGAGCTCGCCATTCCGGTGACGGAAGTTTGCGGCCCGGGGGAATGTTCTTCCCCACTGGCCCAACGCGCCCGTCGCGGCGACCTGTTCAAACTTTGAAGTATTGTCGGGACAGCTGGTTTCCGCTATGATTATCAGTGTTCATCAAAAAACTTGTCGAGGTGGATCCAGTTATGCGTATTAAAAGCAACATCCCCGCATATGAATCGATTGCCATGGATGTGGCGGAACGGATCGCTGTCGGTGAATTTTCCGTTGGCGAAAAAATATCCGGCCGAACCATTTTATCCAGCCAGTACAATGTTTCCCCCGAAACCATTCGCAAGGCTATGGGGCTGCTGGCGCAAGCGGATGTCGTCGCAGTTTCCCAAGGCAAAGAGATTATTGTATTGTCGCAGAAACAGGCCAGCGAATTCTTTCAACACCATCAAACGATGCATTCGACGTATTCCCTCAAACAAGAGCTGGAGCTGTTGATGAACCGAAAAAACGAAATCAATGAACGGCTGGATGAAGTTTTGGACCAAATCATCCGCTATACGGACCGACTGCGGAATCTCCAACCATTCAATCCTGTGGAAATAACGATTCCCGAACAAGCCAGCGCCGTCGGACGATCCGTTGCCCAGCTTGGCTTGTGGCAGCGTACCGGCGCCACACTCGTCGCTATCCGTCGTGGCACCGACATCATCATCTCTCCTGGATCGGGCGCAACCTTGCAGGCGGGCGACCGGATGGTCGTCGTCGGTTCGGGCAATATTTTGACTAAAGTGACGGAACTGATCAACGAATAGCGCATATCTGCCATATCGCTGCAATAAGCGCCGGGGAAATCCCCGGCGCTTATTGTTTCCTTGGTAGAAAAAAAGATGCTTCTTGACGTGAGTAAGAACGACATAGGCTTTCATTTTCAATCTGACAACCCTTGCTTTACATTCAAGTTGTTAGATGTTGACATCTTACAACTCATTATTGTAATATAAGTTGTAAGATGTCTTTCTGCCGTCACACTCATTTCCCCAATGATTGCAGCGGTGCGAAAAATCCGAAAAGGAGGGACTCTCATGATTGAATTTCAGAATATCAGCAAAACATATAAACCTGGCCACCCTGTCGTGAAAAATCTGAACCTGCATGTCAACAGAGGCGAGATCCTGGTGCTGATCGGCCCAAGCGGCTGCGGGAAAACGACAACCATGAAAATGGTCAACCGCCTGGTGGAACCGACCGCCGGCAAAATCCTGATCAACGGCGAAGATATCCATGAGCAGAACCCTGTAGAGCTACGCAAAAACATCGGCTATGTCATCCAGAACATTGGTTTGCTGCCACATATGACGATTGCCGAAAACGTGGCGCTGGTCCCCAAGTTGAAAGGATGGAACAAGGCTGATTATCTG
>CAZRQI010000079.1:5103-7690 GCA_964602025.1 uncultured Veillonellaceae bacterium | reverse complement strand
ACCATCAATACACATAAAAAGAGCGCTGTCGAGACACTTCGTTTCATTGTCAACCCATCCTTCCGTTTCATGGATTCATTACCAGAGCGAATTCGGTTTTCCCGGCTGATTCGGAGCTGTTTGACCCGGCGTCGCCGGCAATGTCGGCGGACAAGCCATCGACGAAGAGGCCATCGGTCTTTGCACCAACACCATGTAACACTGTCCGGCGACCGGGCAGAAGCCGAAAGCCGGCAGCCCCATGTAGGAAGACATGCCGCTGGATACCGAAGACGCGGCGACGGGCAGCATCAGGGTATTCCAGTACGGATTGCCGTTGGCCATCTGCAGACGGTAGTCCTGCTGCATGATCACCTGCAGGAAACTGTTCCAGCCGCCGCCATCGGACGGTCCCAACCAGACCGAATGTCCTGTTGCGGCAGCGGCGGTTCCGCCAAAGGCGAGCACCGTCATCATGCCGACCAGCACGGCCGCAAGCCAGAGCTTTTGTTGTCGTCTCATTCCTTCGCGCTCCTTTCTTGGGCAAATTTTTGACTATGGAATAAATTGTATCGCATTCGGCGAAGATAATCTACCACAGCGAACCTTTGTCCCGTTTCGGCGGAGCCGGCGTCGCCGGTTTATCCGCCGGCGGCTGGGTTCGCACTGCCGGTTGCTGTCGCGGCGCCGGCGGAGTTTCCGATGGCGGCGGCGTCACTTCGGCCGGTGGTTTGCCGGCGTCAGCCGGAGTCGGCGTCGTCGGCGCGGCGGGTTTGTCGGTCGTCGCCGCTTTCGGCGGCGCTGTCGGCTGTGTTTGCGTCGGCTTCTCCGCAGGCTGCGGCGTTGGCGGCGCGGCCGGGGCGGTTCGGGCCGGCGGGGCGGCTGCCGGTTCATTCTTCTTGTCGCTGTCCGAACCGCCGAAAAAGAACAAGCCGGCCGCCGCAACCACGGCAACTATGACCGCCGCCACAATCCAGGTTCCAGTCGACGACTTTTTGACGACCGGTGGCGGGGCTGCGGGTCTGGGATAGGCAGGCGGCGGAGTGTACTGCGGCGGTGATTGGGGCGGATACGGATGCGAGGCCGGCGGTGGCGGAGTCGGCGCCGGTGCGGCATAGACCGGAGCGGTCGCCGGTCGGGAAACCGGCGGGGCAGACGGCATTGGCAAGGGCGGCGGAGTCGAAGCCGGCGCTGAAAAAACCGGTGCGGCGGCCGCCGCCGCCACAGCCGGTTTCGGCGGCAAATTGCCTTTTATGAGGTCGCGGAACATGAAAACGTCTTGCGGCCGCGCTCCGGCCTCCAGCGACAACGCCTGCATGATGGCGGCGTTCAGGCCCGGTGAAATGCCGGGCGCGATGGTGGAAAGCGGAACCAGTTCATCGGTCGCGACGCGTTCCGGCGCATCCGGCGGGGCATATCCGGCCAGCAAATAATAGTAGGTCGCCGCCAGGGCATATAGGTCGGTCCATGGACCCTGTTCCCCCCGCCGGTGGTATTGTTCGTACGGCGAAAATCCCGGCGTCAGGATCACCGACAGGCTGCGGCTGCGTTCCCCCATGGCCTGGCGGGCGGCGCCGAAATCCAGCAGGATCGGTCGGCCCGCCGAAGTAACATAGATATTCTGAGGTTTGATGTCCCGATGCAAGAACCCCTTGGAATGCACTTCCTGCAGACCGTCGAGAATCGGCATCATGATTTCCGACGCCTGCGCCTCTGTCAGCCGACCGCCATGGGCCGTCAGGTACTCCGACAGATTGACGCCCTGCAGGTAATCCATCACCAGGTAGGCGGTCCCATGCTGTTCAAAGAAGCTGCGGGTCCGGACCACGTTCGGATGATCGAAGCGGGCCAGGGTACGGGCTTCATTCAGAAACTGCTCCAGACCGAACCGGAACAGGCTGGCATCCTCGCGCGAATGCGCCATCACCGAGGCATGGTCCGCATCGCGGCCGGCGTAGTCGCGCGGCAGATACTCCTTGATCGCCACCAATGTTGCCAGATTGATGTCCCAACCCAGATAAGTGATCCCAAAGCCCCCCGGCTTGCCCAGCACTTTGCCGACAATGAACTGTCCGTTCAGCACGACCCGGTAAGGCAGAACCAACGGCGTGCGGCGCTCCGATTCGTCATAGCCGCAGTTGGGGCAGACATCCATATTTCCTTTATCGGCGAAGCAGCCGGGACAAAGCGTATCCCACTCGGCCATCATCTACACTCCCTTTGGGTGACGGAAACCATCTTATTTTTCCACCGGTTCTTCTTTGGCCTGGTCCCAGTTGAACTTGTCGCTGCAAAGCGGCACGAACATCAGTTGCGTTTCGCCCAGTTCGATCACGTCATAGCCCTTGAGGTCCGAAGCCTGAATGACTTCATCCCCGTTGAGGTACACCAGGCCGCGGCCGTCGCCGGGCCGGATGCTGAAAATTCTTTTGCGCGGCTCATAGACGAGAAACGCGTGATTTTCCCGCGACACAGTATCATCGCCGGTAATCTGGACGTCCATGGCTTCAGACCGGCCGATTCCGTTCCGGCCGCTGCGAATGCGATAGTCGCGGCCGCGGGAAGGCCCCTTGATGCAGACCAGCCAGCCGACCACCGGATCGATCCC
>CAZRQI010000079.1:0-5003 GCA_964602025.1 uncultured Veillonellaceae bacterium | reverse complement strand
AAATGGCCTTGTTGACAACGAATCAATGCCATGATTTCATTCCCCTTTCCTAAATCGTCTGTTGACCTCTGCTTATTTCGCCGGTGTAACGGCTTTGTCCGGAGTCTTGTCCGGTGTTTTCTCCGGCGCTTTTTCCGGTGCCTTCTCCGGTGATTTTTCCGTTTTCCCCTTCGTTTCCCGCCCTGGGTCCGGTTGCTCGCCAACCGCCGCCGGCGGCTCCTTTTTCAGGCCCTGTTCGCCAAAATAGCGTCCGCCAAAAAATCCAGCCAGAGCCAGCGCCAGAACCAACAACGCGACTTTGGTCCATTTGCCGATTCCGGTTGGTTTTTTCGGCGGAGCATCCTTCTTTGGCCCGGCGGCGACAGTTGATTTCGGCTCCGAATGACGCCGCTGGGTTTCCGCCAGGGGTTTCACCGGGGGCAGATCATAGCCAAGCACCGCCACCGTGATATTATCCTGATATGGCGACTGCCGCTCGATTGTCGCCTGCACCAGGGCTTCCGCCGCTGGTTGGGGATCGGCGGCCAGCAACCGGGCGATTTCTTCTTCAGGCAGGAAACCAAACAGGCCGTCGCTCGCCAGGAGAATTTTGTCGCCGGGCATCAATTCCAACGGCGGATCGGCCGGCTGATCATAGTCGTCCAGTTCCGCTTTGCCCAAATAGCTGGTCAATGCAGCCCGCGACGGGTGGGATTCGGCTTCGGCGGCGCCGATTTCGCCTTTTTCCACCATCCGGTCCAGAATCCGGCCATAGTTGTAGTCGGTGGTCAGTTGGCGGAGATTTCCCTGCCGGTAAAGATAGATTCGGCTGTCGCCGGCGGCCACCCGATACAGCTTGCCGTCATGGATCACGACGGCCACCAGGGTAGTGCCCGCCTCGCCTTCCACGCCAGCTGCAGCCGCCTGCCGGTTCACCGCCCGATTGGCAGCATGCAGGCCGCGGTCCAGGACGGCGGGAATTTTTTCAGCCGGTTCTTTTGCTTCGTAAGTTGCCAGGAAGGTTCGCACGGCGGTCGCGCTGGAATCCTTGCCCAGCGCCAGTCCACCCATCCCATCCGCTACCACGGACAAAAATCCGGCATGGCTGACAAACTCCGCAGCATCGAATGCCGAGAACCCAAAGGAATCCTGTTGCTCGTTCCGGGCGCCGATATGCTGCGCATTGCCGGGAATCACGATACGCGGGCGGGTTGCCTCATCTGTCATGCACTTCATACTCCTTGAAACCAGACCGCTACGGCGGTGTAATTGTCATAAGGGCCTTCGGCCCGCGCCAAAACCCGTTGCTCCAAATGATCCAGCCAGTCCGCGGGCGATGCGGCCGCCGCCAGATCCGCTTCCATTTCCGGCTCCCACACATAGGTCCAGACGCCATCGCTGCACAGCAACGCCGCGTCGCCAGCCTGAACGGGAAATGGAGCCGTCGTGATCGTCGGCCGGAGTTCGCCAGCCTGGCCGATGGCCCGGGTCAGGCGATTCTGGTCTTCATGTCCCCGGATGTCCTCCGAGCGGATTTTTCCGGCGTCCGCCAGCATCTGCGGGACACTGTGGTCACGGGTTTGTTGAACGATTTTTCCCTGCCGGAACCAATACAGGCGGGAATCCCCCACATGTCCCCAAACCGCGTTTTGCGCGTCGGCGACCAGCAAGACCATCGTCGTCCGCATTCCCGCGAGCTCATAGTTCTCGGCGGCTTTGTGCGTGATCGCCGCCTGCGCGCCGCGAAAGCAATCGCCGATCAGATCGGCGGTGGCGGCCGGCGCCTGCCGATAACAATGCAATACAGTTTCGACAGCCATGCGGGAAGCGGTTTCGCCTCCCGCATGACCGCCCAACCCATCGGCGACCACCCAGCAACCGCCATTGTCGCCGGGTTCAGCCCCGTAACTGTCCTGATTGGACTTGCGCCCGCCAGCCTTGGACAGGCTGGCCGTTACACTCCGCATCGTCAATCCGCGCGCAACTCGAACAGATGCGCCGGATCGCTCAGATAGAACCGCTCGCCGCTGCGCAGGCGGGCCTGGCCGTTGATCTTCTGGCCGTTGACGAAGAACGTGCCGTTGGTGGAGCGGTCTTCCACGGTAAAGGTCTGGTTCGCCGCATCATACGTCACGATGCAGTGCACCCGGCTGATTTCATTCATGTCCGACGGGAAGACGAGCTGGGCCTGCTGGGGATCCCGACCGATGATCATCGGCCGCCCGCTCGGCATCTCGATGGTTTTTCCGGCAAAAAATCCGCTGACGCCTGTCACCGTGGAATGACGCACGGCGGCGGCGACCGTCGGTTTCGGCGCGGCCGGCGGCGCTCCCTGAGGAATCTGCTGCGGCGGCATCTGCGGCTGCATCGGCATCTGCATGGGTGGCGGCGAACTCTTCTTCCGCGACATCATGAAGCCGACGACTCCCAACAAAATAAGGACCACTACCGCACCGCCAATGACCATCGGATTCTGATAGAACGGCTCCGGCGGCGGCGGCGGTGCAACTGGTTTGGTTTCAGCGACCGGCGCGGGCGGAGCTTCCTTGCTGCCCGAAGTCGAACCAACCGGCGGGGCGATTTCCGCCACGGCATTGGTCCGTTTAACGACTTCCAAAATTTCGTCGGCATCCACGGCGTAGTTCAGGGAAGAGGAACGACCTTTCAAGGTCGACATGCCGATCACATGGCCCCGGCTGTTGAAGATCGGTCCACCGGAATTGCCGGGATTGATGTCGGCCGTGACTTGAACCATATGGGCTCCGCCACCCAGACGCAGTTTCTGCACGACCTGCCCGGGCGTCGGTGTGGCCGGCGCATTCAGCCAGTCTTCATCGACCTGATCGCTGGTGCCGGGAAAGCCGACGGCGATGACCGTCTCGGCAGCCTTGATGTCATCGCGGTGCACCAGTTTGACGCTGGGTTTGGCCAGCTTCTGATCCACCGACAGCACGGCGATATCATTGGCCTGCGAGGTGGCGCGGATTTCCAGCGCCCGGAGCATATCCCGCCCCCGGCCCAGGGCCACCCATGCCTGGGCGCCTTTCTTTTCGACGGCTTCGATCACATGATAATTCGTCACGATATGCTTGCCGTCATCGATGACGAATCCGCTGCCTTTACCCATCAGACGCCCGCCCTGAGTGATCAGCACCCGGACGGAACTGTTCTTCATGGTTTCAATGTCCGATTCGACCGCGGCGGATACTACCGGCATAAGCGAGCTGAACGCCACAAGCATGAACGTGAGCGCCAACACCAGTACTTTCCTCAGTGATTTCTTCGTTGTTCCCTTGCTTTGCTCCAACATTCTTTACCACCTTCCCCATTTTTATCCTTGTGTTATGCCGGTTATATCGGAAATGTAATCCGCATCTCGGTCCGCCCGATTTTGAGCACATCCTGTTCTTCGAGGCTCTGCCGGGCGGTCAGCGCCACGCCGTTGAGGAAGGTGTCGCCGGTCGTCGCCAAGTTCTGGAGATATAACCGTCCCTCTTCGAGGAAAATTTCGCAATGCGCCGGCGCGATTTCCCGATCCTGTTCGAAAACCAGATGACTAACCGCCGGGTCGCTGCCAAGCACCACCCGGTCGACGATTTCGATTTCAAGCTGATGCGGCGGCGGTCCTTCATGAATCCGCGTCAGCCGGGTCAGTACGCCAGCCACCGGAACAGCAGCGACGCCGGCTGTCCGCGACGGAACTGGCGGTTCATCCAAAGTGGACGCGGCAACGGTGGGTTCGCTGACAGGAGCAGGCGCGATCGGAGTTGCACTGCGGCGACGACGGAACCAGAACCAGCCGGCGACGGCCACTGCCAGAATCGCCGCCACGCCAGCCATCATCCAGGGCGAAGCCGGAGATCCAGCGGCCTTTTCCGCGCCGCCGGTCTGAGCGGCCGGGGCCGGAGACCCCGGCGGCGCGGCGGCGGTCCCGCCGGCGGGAACCGTCAGTTGCAGTTTCGAAGTCCAGGTCCGGTTGGCGGCCGCGAGCGACAGTTCTAGCGGATAGGCGGCGCCTTCCGAACGGAAGCCCGCGGCATCCAGCTCGATGACAAACGCATTGCGGATCGAGCGGCTAATGGCGAAATAAATGCCGCGCCAGCCACCGCTCCGGCCATCGTAAAATCTCCCGCCCGACTGGGCGGCAAAGTCCTTCATCACGCCCATCGCGCTTTGTTCTTCCGCCGTCGGCGTTCCCTGCACGAAACCGATCAGATACAACGGCACCGGATCGGCGCCCAGTTTGGCGGAAATATCGCCTTTGCTAACGCCGCCGGCAATATCGTTGACGCCATCGGTCAGCGTGATCACCACCCGGCGTCCGGGAACCTCGGCGCCGCCGGCGCGGGCCATAGCGATGGCCCGGTCCAAGCCGCCGTAAAAAGCGGTGTCATCCGCCGTCGGCTGCAATTCCGCCAATTTTTCCTTGAGCTTGCCCCGATTCGACGAAAATTCCTGCACCAGCTTCACTTCGCTGCCGAAAGTCACCAAAGCCGCCTGATCGCGGTTGGACATCGCATCCACAAAGGCGGCGAGCGTATCTTTCATCTGGGAGAACTGCCGGGTCGACAGGGACTTGGAGACATCAACGAGCAACACGTAGCCGATGCCTTCTTTAGTGTCCTCGAACGGCGTGATTCGGGACACCTTCGCCGACGCCGGACCGATCTTCGCCGTGAAGTCTTCCTTTGTCAATCCTTTGGCCGGAACTTCTCCCGCACCGATGATGTCGGCGTAGACGGTGACGGCCGGCAACCGGGCCGATCCCTGTGTCAGCCGGAAATCATAAACCGTCGGGGGGGCGCCCCAACCCGTCGGACTCCATCCGGCGACAACACAAAAAAACAGCACGAAGGCCCTGTGGAAAAATCGGCGCCATTCCCGCATACTCAATAACTTCCTCCATTATCCGCAAATTGAAATCGTCTGTTGGTACAATCCCATTTACTTATATGATAAGATTTGCTATAAAATGATAAATTCCTGTCAGCGCCCCAAGGTTTTTTCAAATTCCCTTTTAAGGC
>CAZRQI010000078.1:0-7712 GCA_964602025.1 uncultured Veillonellaceae bacterium | reverse complement strand
TATTCAGCCTGTTTGATTACTTCTTTTCCATCATAATAACCGCATTCCGGACAAACCCGGTGAGGCATTCTCAGTTCGTGGCAATGTGGGCAGGCCGAAAGATTGGGAGCTGTGAGCTTCCAATTCGCCCTACGCCGATTTTTGCGTGAATTTGAAAGTTTCCGCTTGGGTACCGCCATGTCATTACACCTCCTTCACGTGCCACTCTATATTAGAGTCATCACAATTCATTTTTCCAGCAACTGCTGCAGAGAAGCAAGTCGCGGATCGATTGTCACATTGTCACAACCGCAATCCGTCTGATTTCTATCCGCACCGCAGTGGGGACATAAGCCTTTGCAGTCATCATTGCAGCAAGGCTGCATCGGTTCCTGGAAAATCAATGCCGCTCGAATAGGTTCGGCGATATCAATCCAGTCATCCGGATAACCGAACGCCAACACGTCGAATTCTTCCTCAAATTCAAAATTCACCGCTCGCTCAAAAACCTTGAGACAACGGCAACATTCCAAGTTCGCATGGGCCGTGATGGTCCCGGTCAGACGAAAAATAGTCCCTACATTGACAATTTGCCCCGACACCGAAATATCGTCTTGAACCCATGGATCGCTTTCGCCGATGTCTTGCGAAGTGACAACGACGGAAAAGGGCAAGGTACCGCCAACATTTTCAACAATTTGAGAGATATCCACTCTTACCAAGGGTTAATCACCTTACCCATTATAGCGATGCGCCGCAGGCTTGTCAAGAAAAGTCAACCCAATCACTTCATCAACGGGGTGCAAATCTTTTTCGTATCCCGGGCAATCATCAATTCTTCGTTGGTGGGAATCACCAAAATCTTAACTTTTGATCCATCAACGCTGATTACCTGTTCTTTTCCCCGAACAGCATTTTTGACCGAATCAATTCGGGTTCCCAAAAACTCCAGACCATTACAGATATGATCCCGCATACTGGCGGAGTTTTCACCCAAACCGGCAGTGAATACGATCGCGTCGACGCCACCCATGGCAGCGGCATAGCTGCCGATATATTTTCTCACAGTGTAAGCAAAGACATCGATTGCCAGTTGCGCTCGCTCATTCCCCTTTTCAGCCGCCTCTTCCAAGTCTCGGAAATCACTGGACAACCCGGATATACCAAGCACCCCGGATTTTTTATTGAGATAGGAATCAATCTCGTCGGGAGACAAATTCATTTTTTTCATCAAATATGCGGGAATCGCCGGATCGATATCGCCGCAGCGGGTTCCCATTACCAAGCCTTGCAACGGAGTGAATCCCATGCTGGTGTCGATGGATTTGCCGTTTTTGACGGCGGAAATGCTGGCGCCATTGCCCAAGTGGCAGGTAATGATCCGTAGGTTGGTCATGTGGTCGCCTACCAGTTCAGCAGCCCGCTGGGAAACAAATTTGTGCGATGTCCCATGGAAGCCGTACCGGCGGACACCATAATTTTTATAGGCTTCATAGGGGATGCCGTATAAAAAAGCGAACTGCGGCATGGTTTGGTGAAATGCCGTATCAAACACTCCCACTTGCGGCACATTCGGCAATGTGTCGGCGCAGGCGTTGATGCCGGAAATATTAGGTGGATTGTGCAACGGAGCCAATTCCACGAACTCTTCCAATGCCGACATGACAGCTGGGGTAATCAAAACGGAATCGCTGAACTTCTCGGCGCCATGCACGACCCGGTGCCCAATCGCATCGATTTCGTTAATATCGGCCAAAACACCGTGTTCCGGATCAGTCAACGCTTCCAAAACCATTTTGATGGCAATGGTATGATTTTTAATGTCGGCAGTTAACGGAACTTTCGCTTTGCCCGCCGGCTGGTGGTTCAAAATGGAACCCTCGATGCCGATCCGTTCCACCAGTCCTTTGGCCAATACGCTTTCATCCGTCATGTCGAACAATTGATACTTGAGCGAAGAACTGCCACAGTTTACTACGAGTACTTTCACGTTATTCCCTCCCACAATGATAAAATGAATCAGGCGAATAGTTGCCTGACAAGCAGGATAATACACAGTTACGCCCGAAACTAATTTCGAAGTAATTATATTATAAAAGGAACCGACTGACAATGCGTGCAACTGGCATTATCGCCGAATATAATCCGTTTCACAATGGTCATGCCTATCATGCGGCGCAGGCTCGCGCCCGCAGCGACGCCGACGTGGTGATCGCCGTCATGAGCGGCCATATTACGCAGCGTGGTGAAATTGCCGTTTTTGACAAGTGGCAGCGAGCGAAAACCGCAGTGGCTGAAGGAGTGGACCTAGTGCTGGAACTGCCGACGGTATTTGCCGTCCGCAGCGCGCAGTATTTTGCCACCGGGGGAGTTCAGCTCTTGCACCGGCTGGGAGTCGTCGACCATCTTTCGTTTGGCGCGGAAGAAGCAAACCTCAGTTTGCTTCAGGCTGCGGCCGAGGCCCTGGATAATCAATCCGTCATTGACCGGCTTAAACTAAATTTAAAAGATGGCAAACCATATGCCGCCGCTATGGCTGATGCGCTGGTGAGCCATGCTTGCACAACCGACAGCTTGATCAAATCACCCAACAACATTCTCGGGATTGAGTATCTACGAGCGCTCAAGAAATATGCCCCCAACATGGAGGCCCTGCCAATTCGCCGGATCGGCAGCCGCTACCATGACACAGAAATTTCGGGGAGATATTCCAGTGCGACGGCCCTCCGCCATGCACTGCGGCAATCCATCATTCCACCCGCTGCTGCACTGACCGCCCTGCCCGACTTCGCATCGCAAATCGTCCGGGAACTTTTCGGTTCGGGATGGGCGCCTACAAACCCTTATTCTCTTGATCCCGCGATTCTATCCAGAATTCGGCGACTGTCCGACCAGCAACTGCAAACCATCCCGGAACTGTCGGAAGGACTGGAAAATCGTCTGCGCAAAGCGGCCGATCAGACGGGAACCGTAGCTGATCTGTTGCTACGGCTCAAAGCAAAGCGCTACCCCTATTCCCGCCTGCAAAGGATTCTGGCTCACTTGCTGCTCGGGACTACAGCCCTGCAACTTGCCGAATTTGACGCGGCCGGTCCATTATACGCCAGGGTGCTGGCCCTTAATTCGCGGGGTCAGCGAGCCCTTCGCCTCATATCGCGGCGCGCTGACATCCCAATTGTCACCAAAACCACTAAGTTCCTGAACGCTCGTACATATCACTCTGGCGCCTTCACGTTGCTGCAAGCCATGCTGGCCGTCGATGTCACGGCCACCGATTTGTTTGCCCTGTGTTTGCCCAAGTCTGACAATAGAAAAGGCGGAATCGACTTTTGTCGTTCCGCCTTCCACTTGCCCGAATGTTAAATTCTTATTTACGAAACTGCTGTTTTAAATCGTCATGCCCTTTTCGCACCGTATCGAGCGACTGCGACAAGTTGGCCTCCACAAGTTCAAACACCTGGTCCGCATAGCTGGTCGCATCCATCGCCAGTTCCTGGGCGCTTTTTTGCGCCTGCGCCATGATTTCAGCGGCTTTCTCCTCCGCTTCCCGCAACGTTTGTTCCGATTCCTTGCGGGCGTTGGTCACAATTTCATTGGCTTGCTCCTGGGCTTGACGGGTGATAAGGTTTTCATCCGTCAATTTGCTATGGTAGGCCTTTGCCTGCTGGATGATTTCATCGGACTTTTGTTGGGCTTCTTCCAAAATGCGCTGACGATCGCTGACGATCCGTCCCGCCTCTACCAATTGCGACGGCATGGCGTCCCGAAGTTCATCAATCAAGCGCGCCATATCGTCTTCTTCCACCAACCGCTTGTTTGTGAATGGCACCCGGCCTGATTCCAACAGGATATTTTCCATCTCTTCCAGGATTTCTTCCACTTTCATGAATGCCACATCCTTTCTTACGCCCGGTCATTCAGGCGTCGAAAAATCTGTTCTTCCACATTCACCGGAACAAGTCCGTGAATGGAACCGCCAAACTTGGCAAGCTCCTTCGTCGCCGAGGAACTGACAAACGAATATTCGCTGCTGGTCATCATGAAAACGGTCTCAATATCCGGATCCACATGCTTGATCAGCAGGGCCCGCTGAAACTCATATTCAAAATCCGTCAATGCCCGCAGTCCGCGCACGATGATGTTGGTATTGCGGCTTCGGACATATTCATTAAGCAAACCGGAAAAACAGTCCACTTGTATATTCGGGATATGACCCGTGGCCTCCTTCAACAACTGGACCCTTTCTTCCATGGAAAATGCCGGGCGCTTGCCAGGATTGTGAAAAACCGCTACGATTACTACATCAAACATTTTTGCCGCCCGCTCGAAAATATCGAGATGGCCGAGTGTCACCGGATCAAAGCTTCCGGGGCACACCGCAATTCTCACTATGCGTTCCCTCCTGTATCGTGAAAAAGCTCACAACTGTTTCTCCATAAAATTCGCTACGATACGCCACAATCCTCTTTAATCCCTCCGGAAGTTTTTCATGGCGGGAATGCTCCAACACCAAAACCCCTTCCTCACGCAAAACATGGCTAGTATCAAGCATTTGCAGAACTTTGGGCGCCAAGCCGAGATTATAAGGCGGATCACAAAAAATCAGGTCAAATGATTTCCCCTCATTGCCGAGCCGACGTAATGCCTGAAGCACATCTTCACGGCAAATGATGGCCAGCCCCGCCAAATCGGTCAATATCGCGTTTTCCATCATAATTTTGATGCTTTGCGCCTGTTTGTCAATGAACAACGCCGAAGCAGCCCCCCTGCTCAGCGCCTCCAACCCCAGATTTCCCGTCCCAGCGAACAAATCCAGCACTTCGGCATCAATCGGCCGATTCGCCAAAATCCCAAATACCGATTCCTTGACTCGGTCCGCCGTCGGCCTTGTATTCATCCCCTTTGGCGTTTTGAGTCGAATTCCTTTGGCACTCCCGGCAATAATTCTCATGTCTGTCACATCACCAACTTGTCTTTCGCCAAAATCCCATTAGTACTATATTACCTGAAAAAATGCCGCCTGAAAACAGTTTGGTCAGCGGAGGAGCCATGATTCGAAGATTTTTTCTGTTATTCGGTTTGATAGTATTAATTTCCATCGGCTCTTGGTTCACATTATTTCAATTAAATCTTGCCAAACTCGCAGTGCCGATTCCCGTTGCCGAACCGCCGACACGAGGCGTGATATTGCTAGTTCCCCTTGACAGCAGACCGCCCTGCACGGAATATGTCGCCAAGCTGGCCCGTATGGCTGGGTTTCAGGTCTTAACGCCGCCGGCGGAAGCGCTTGATGACTATCATCGCCCCGCCAATAAAGCCGCTATTGTTTCGTGGATGCTGCAACATTCTTCCCGGGCGGATGCCGCTATTATTTCCATCGATATGCTCCTGCATGGTGGGTTGCTTGCCTCACGGCAAGGATTGGCTTCGCCAGCGGATATCGAAAATACGATTGCAGTATTGACTGAGCTGCATCAACGGCACCCGCAGCTAAAGTTGTTTGCTTTCAATATTATTCCGCGACTATTGATCGCCGACGACCCGAATACGGAAAAATTCAAGCAAGCGATGGCGGAATGGTCCAGCTTGCAGGAAACGGCAGCAACATTTGAAAACCCGAAAGATTTTCAACGCCTGGTGGCTTTGGAATCTTCGGTCCCCGCGGAAATGATCGCCCGTTACCGGAAACTGTATGATGATAACCGGCGCGTAAACCAGCAGCTCATTTCCCTGACGCAGTCAGGAGTGCTCGCGGGGCTGTTGCTGGGTCAGGATGACAGTGCGCCATTCGGGCTCGGCAACATGGAAAAGCAACGCGTCGAAAACTTGTTGGCCGGAAATCCTACGCTTCATAATAAAATTTTCATTACCCGAGGCACGGATGAAGCCGCCCTGACCTTGCTTGGTCCGGTCATCCAGCCCTCTGCCGCTGCAAACAGAAAAGCTTTCATCCACTTTACCGAACCCCACGCAGCCAACACAATCATGCCCTATATGCCGAGGCCATTAGCCCGGACTGTCGATGAAAAGCTGCGGATTGCCGCTGTCGAAAGCACCACGGATTTGTCGGAAGCCGACTTTATTCTGGTAATCCATGCCGGAAACAAGCAAAGTGAAGCGCGACATTTATCAGTCGAGGCGAAAACCATTCGTGCCTGGATGGAAACCGGGCATCAAATAGCCATTGTGGATCTGGCCACCGACTGGACCGCCCAACAAACCTTGTTGCCGCATCTTCGCCGCGCCGGGGTTCCGATACACCAGTTGTTAGCCTACGCCGGTTGGAACACGGCCAGCAATTCCGTCGGCACCGCCGTCACACAGGCGCTCATGGCACTATCTGGCCGCAACGCCGCCGATCTTCCCACTGCTCTGTTCCGTGATACTGCCCGTGTCGAGTTTTTAGCGGAGCGAATCCTGGATGATTGGTACTATCAAAAAACCTACCGTCATCAGTTGAACGATATACTGGTCCGTAAAAAGATCGACCCCTATGAGCTATCACAATCGCGAAAAGAAGTCGAAAACCGCATCAGGCAACAACTCAACGGAGCCTACTTCCAATATATACACAATGAATGGCGAAATTCAGAAATTTCTTTGCAGCCGCAAAATAACAATTCCTTTGTGACAGGAACTTGGCAAATCCATTCCGGGCTCCCTTGGAATCGCACGTTTGAAATTTTTGTCGATCTCCATATGTCACCCGCCCAAGTTCTGCGTCGGTAACTTGTCCCATGCCAGAAAAAAACCGGGCGATTGCCCGGCCCGTTATCCCTTGATGATCCGTCGCGCTCCGATATACCGATCCCGGTGATAGGGATTGGCCAGCGGTGTTATCGTAACATGACCCGCTCCGGAACTGGCATGAATGAACTGCCCGTTCCCCAAATAAATACCAACGTGTGAAGGTCCCGGTTCATAGGTGCTGAAAAATACTAAATCGCCCGGTTGCAATGCGGTCCTTGATACGGGAATTCCCACTTCAAACTGTCCATCGGCCATCCGGGGCAAACCATATCCCATCTGATCAAACACATAGTAGATAAAACCGGAACAATCAAATCCGCTTGGCGACCGTCCGGCCCACACATATGGCACCCCCAGATATTGACGGGCCATGCTGAGTAAAATCTGCGTCTTTCTCGTGTCAGCCCGTCCGCGACTAATCGAGCTGGCTCCCCGGAAATTTTTCAACGCTTCCCATGTACTCAAGCCGACAACGCCATCCGCGTCGAGACCGGCATCCATTTGGAACTGAATGACCGCTCCCAGTGTACCCGAACCGAATCGACCATCCACCGGATCCTTATAATAACCATATTCTTTTAATTTGTTCTGAAGCTTGGATACTTCATCGCCATACATTCCCCGTTTCACAGGCATGTCAGGGCTTGCCGGTTCAGCGGCCACCGGTGAAACAGAAAATAGCAGGACACCAAGTCCCAGAATCATTGTTGCACAAAGGGTTTTCAACGTTCCGAATCTTTTCTTCATGACTCACCTCTTTTCACAATATTACTCTACCTACATTCTCCGCATCTGAAAAAAATCCTGCCAAAACATTAAAAATTCCATCGAGCACTGTATTATAGCAGATGTGTTTTTTTGTTGACAATCCCCCATATGTTGTGTATAATTTACAACTGTGAACTCCGGGGCGTAGCGCAGTTTGGTAGCGCGCCTGGTTCGGGACCAGGAGGCCGCAGGTTCAAGTCCTGTCGCCCCGACCA
>CAZRQI010000077.1:0-7821 GCA_964602025.1 uncultured Veillonellaceae bacterium | reverse complement strand
CGGAGGACAAGAACCGCAAGGCCCTCGATCTCGGTTTCCAATTGGCGAAACAGGCCGGGTAGTTTCAAGGGCGAACAGGTTCGATCCGCGTGGGCAACGCAGGGAGGCGCACATGAGACGATACTCGTTTCCGCTTCACCAAGCCACGAAAAAATGCACGGCAAGTTCCCGGGTTCCGACAGCCAGCCCGTCTGGGCGCGCCGACCGGAATAATCGGGTTACTATTGCATGCAAACCATTGCGGTACATCATGAAAGGAGTCGTTTTTTTCGACTCCTTTTCTGTTTCTCCGGGCGAGTTTGTAAACCAACCGGCGGATATTCCCGTCAGAAATGCAGATTAGCAAAGGAGAGGCTATTGTGGACATTTACACTTACATGTTCTTTACTTATGGACTGACCGCGGTGATTTCGTTGCTCATGGCCGGCCTGATCGTCATCGTCAATCGGCTGACAAGCCGGATATAGGGGGAAACGCAGCATGTCGCAGGAAATTCTCAGCAACCTGTTTCCCGGAATAGCTTCGTTTTTTGTGCAGGAGACAGCCATCGCCGCCCTGCGGATATTTTTGATTCTGTTCGGCATGCTTCTGGCGTATATGGGCTTCAAACGGACATTGGAACCCCTGATCATGGTGCCGATGGGGATCGGCATGACCAGCGTCAACGCCGGCGCGTTGTTCCTGAAATCGGGCAAGGTGGGGAATCTGTTCCTGGATCCGTTGATCGAGCAACCGGATGCGCTGGTGAACATCATGCAGGTCAATTTCCTGCAGCCTGTTTACAACTTGACCTTCAGCAACGGGTTGATCGCCGGTCTCGTATTTTTCGGCATCGGCGCCATGTGCGAGGTCGGCTTCATTCTGGCCCGGCCGTGGGCGAGTATGATTGTGGCGATTTTCGCCGAAATGGGATCGTTCATTACGCTGGTGATCGGTTACAAATTGGGCCTGCCGATCGGTGAAGCCGCGTCGGTCGCTACCATCGGCGGCGCGGACGGGCCGATGGTGTTATACACATCGCTGATGCTGGCGCCCAATCTGTTCGTGCCAATCTCGATTATCGCCTACCTTTACCTGAGCCTGACCTACGCCGGTTATCCCTACCTGATCAAACTGCTCGTCCCCAAGAAATATCGGGGGATCGAAGTGGAGATCGTTCATGTGGGGGTTGGCAAAACCGCCAAATTTATTTTTATCGTCATCACCTGCGGTGTTCTGTGTCTGCTGCTGCCGGTGGCCGCACCCTTGATCATGTGCTTTTTCCTGGGCTTAGCCGTCAAGGAGGCGGAGATTGAACAATTCATCAAACTGCTCGACGAGACGATTCTGTATGGGGCGACCTTGTTTTTGGGGCTGTTGCTCGGTGTGTTGTGCGAGGCCCAGACCATTCTGGATCCAAAGGTCGGTTTGCTGATCATCCTGGGGATGGTGGCGTTGTTTTTTTCGGCGGTGGGCGGTTTGTTGGGCGGCTGGATCGTGTATCTGGCAACAAAAAACTATAATCCGGTGATCGGTATCGCCGGTGTATCCTGTGTGCCGACGACGGCCAAGCTGGCGCAGCATGCAGCGCATGAGGCGAATCCCTTCGCAATGGTGCTGCCGTTGGCCTTGGGAGCGAACATCAGCGGCGTGATTGTCAGCGCCATCGCCACCGGCGTATTCATTTCCACAATTTCACTCGTAAAATGATCCTATAACGGGAATGTAGCGACAACGGAATGCAATGGTCTTGAGAAGTTGCCCCCAACATATTAAAATAAGAATATATGACATGGGAGGTTTAATTATGCATTTGCTTGACGATTATCTATTGGTAGGGAAAAACGCTCTGATTCGCCGGATCGTGCAAAAAAGCGACGCTGCCAACAACTACAGTGTTGGATTGAACGAATTGCTTAGTTCGCCGAGCTGTGTCGATATGGCGATTCATGCAGCGGTAGAGGCGGTCGACAAGCATTTGCCCGAAGAATTTATCACCGTGGGGCGATCGATTGAAATCATTCATGACCATGCGACCCTCATCGGGATGACGGTGAACGTCAAGGCAACATTGGAAGAGATCCAGGGAAGGGTTTTGAAATTTCGAATCGAAATTTGGGATGATCTTGGCGAAGTGGCGCATGGAACCCATACCCGTTTAGTGGTGCGCCGTGAAGAAGTGATCCAGAAAGCAAAGGAGCGGGCCAAATATTTGGAGCAGCGCACTTTTTAACGAGTTGGTCGGATTTTTTGATGAGTTCACGAATTGGTTGCCATTTTTGCGAAATCAGGGTAAAATAAAACACGTATATTACGTTGACGAATTGAATATGGCCGAGGGAAGGGTGCTTAGGCTTAATAGAGAAGTCCGGTGAAAACCCGGCGCGGTCCCGCCACTGTAACGGTGAGTGCAGCTACATGATAATGCCACTGGGGAAACCTGGGAAGGCGTAGCGGCGCGATGAACCGGAGTCAGGAGACCTGCCTGTTCCAACACACGCCGTTATGACCTACGAAAGATAGGCAGGTGGGTAGAATGAATGATATGCTAAAAAGTATTATTTGTGATACCCCCTGTTTTCAGGGGGTTTCTTCATTGCCGACACCAGAACTGAGATCGGGAATTACTACCGGTTCCTGCGCCACCGCGGCAGCCAAGGCGGCAATGCTGGCCTGGCAGGGTACGGTGACTTTCGTGGTAGCGATCGAAACGCCGACCGGCCGGACATTGTCCATCCCCGTTGTTGATGCCGAAACTTTGTCGGATGGCGGTCGGGCCACCGTGATCAAGGATGCCGGCGATGATCCGGATATCACCCATGGCGTCAGCGTGACCGTGGAAGTTCGAATATGTCCCGGTGAGCCGGAAATTCGGTTTGCCGCCGGCGAGGGTATTGGTCGGGTGACGCTGCCTGGCATGCAAATTCCGGTGGGGGAGCCGGCGATCAATCCGGCGCCGCGCCGGATGATTGAAATGGCGATCCGGCCGTTGCTGCCGGCGGGAACCGGGGCGGTGGTGACGGTTTCCATTCCCGGCGGCGAGAACCTTGCCAAACGGACCTTGAACCCGACCCTAGGTATTGTGGGCGGTTTGTCGATCATCGGTACGACCGGCATTGTCGAGCCGATGTCGGAAGAAGCGTTCAAGAATTCCCTGAAACCGCAAATCAGCGTGGCGAAGGCGCTGGGCTTTTCTTCGATTGTCCTCGTGCCGGGCAAGATTGGGCAGGATTTCGCCGTGCAACGTTATGGACTGCCGGCGGCTGCCGTGCTGCAGATGAGCAATTTTATCGGCTTCATGCTCGAATCCGCAGTCGGGTATGAGATCAAGGAAGTACTGTTGTTCGGCCATCTCGGCAAGCTGGTGAAGGTCGCGGCGGGAATTTTTCATACGCATAATCGGATGGCGGACGCCCGGATGGAAACACTGGCGGCTTACATGGCGGCGGCGGGAGCGCCGCAGGCGGCGGTGCGGGCGGTTTTGAACTGTACGACGACGGAGGCGGCGATCCCGATTCTGGCGGAATACGGTCTTCAGGCCGTGTATTCCGTGTTGGCGGAGCGCGCCAGCGCCCGGGCCATGCGATATGTGTTCGGCGACTTGACGGTAGGGACGGCCATTGTCACCATGCGGGGCGAGTTGTTGGGCATGGATGACGCCGCCCGTCGGATCGGAGGAAGACTCGGTTGGAACATCGGCTGATCATTGTTGGAATCGGACCTGGCGCGCCGGACTACATCCTGCCCGCTGCCCAACGGGCGATTGCGCAGGCGGAAGTGCTGGCTGGCGGTCGGCGGGCCCTGGATAGTTTTGCCCGTCCTGACCAGTTAACCTATGCTGTGGGCGGCGATATGGCCGGCTTGCTGCAGTTTTTGCGGGAGCAGGTTGCCACGCGCGATGTCGTGGTCATGGTTTCCGGCGATCCCGGCTATTTCAGCCTACTGGAAACGCTGCGCAGGCATTTTCCTGCCGAAAACCTGCAAGTCATTCCCGGACTCAGTTCCTTTCAGGTGGCTTTCGCCCGGATCGGCCTGCCCTGGCAGAATGCCCGCGTTCTTAGCGCGCATGGCCGGGAACCGGAGCCGGCGGCGCTGGCGTATACCGAAGGGGCGATTCTGTCGTTTTTGACGGACGGAAAAAACAATCCCGCCCGCATTGCCGGCTGGCTGCTGGAAAAGGGTTGGCCCGGCCAGGCCGATGTGTGGCTGTGCAAAAATCTTTCCTACGAGAATGAAGCGATCTTGTCGGTTCCCTTGGCGGATGCGCCGCAAGTCAGGGATTTTGACAGTTGCGTGATGGTGGTGAAGGGATGAACTGGATGTTGCCGGCGATTCCGGACGAACATTTTCAGCGCGGCGACGTGCCGATGACGAAACAGGAAATCCGGGTTTATCTCATGGCGCAGGCCATGATTCAGCCGCAGGACGTGATCTGGGACATTGGCGCGGGGACCGGTTCCCTGACGGTGGAATCGGCGCTGCGGGCGCCGGCGGGCCATGTATACGCCATCGAGGTGGAAGCCGAGGCCTGCGAGTTGGTGCGGAAAAATTCGGCCCAGTTTCACCTGCCCAATGTGACGGTCGTTCAGGCGAAAGCGCCGCAGGGGCTGGTGGAACTGCCGGATCCCGACGTCGTCTTTGTCGGCGGCAGCGGCGGCAACCTGCGGCAGATTCTGACAGAGGCCGCGCAACGACTGCGGCCGGGCGGTCGCCTGATCGTAACGGCGGTGCTGGTGGAGACGCTGCAGGAAACGTTGCAGTACACCGACAGCCTGACGGGCTTCGCCGTGGAGTCCTGCGGTCTACAGATCACGCGGGTGCAGCCGGTCGGCCGGCGTCACATGCTCAAGGCTCTCAACCCCATTTATGTTGTGATATGTCGCAAAGGAGGAAGCGTATGAATAAAGTTCAGATTTATTTTGTCGGCGCCGGCCCGGGAGATCCCGATCTCATCACCGTCAAAGGTCGACGGTTGCTGTCAGAAGCCGATGTGGTGATTTACGCGGGATCGCTGGTCAACCCGGCGTTGCTCGCGGCGACCCGGGAAAACTGCGAGATCCATAACAGCGCGTCCATGACCCTGCAGGAAGTCATCGCGGTCATGCAAAAGGCGGTGGCTGCGGAAAAGATGGTGGTCCGGCTCCATACCGGCGATCCCAGCATCTATGGCGCCATCCAGGAACAAATCGACTGTCTGAATCCATTGGGCATCCGTTGGGAGGTGATTCCCGGCGTCAGTTCGTTTTTGGCCTCGGCGGCGGCTCTCGGGCAGGAATACACGTTGCCGGGTATTTCTCAGACTGTCATCATTACCCGAATGGAAGGACGGACTCCGGTGCCGGACCGGGAAAAGATCCGATCGCTTGCCGAGCACCAGGCGACAATGTGCATTTTCCTGAGTGTGCATATGTTTGCCGATCTGGTGCGAGATCTGATGGAAGGCGGCTATCCGGCGGACACCCCGGTAGCGGTCGTGGAAAAGGCTTCCTGGCCCGAACAGCGGATTTTCCGGGGAACGCTGACGACGATCGCCGATCAGCTGGCGGCGGCTGGCGTCAACCGGACGGCCATGGTGATTATCGGGAAAGTTTTGGCTGGCGAGTATGAGCGCTCGCGGCTGTATGCGCCAGAATTCGGCCATATGTTCAGGGAGGCGAAACCGTGAGAATTGCAGTGATTTCTGTAACCGCCAAGGGCGAAGCTTTAGCGAAAAAGCTGGCGGGAAAACTCGAGGGGAAAATCGACCTGTACGCCAAGTCCCGGGGGGGCCTGGACGCCGAGGCGGCGCCTTTCGACAGCCTGGGAGTGCTTGTGGACAACATATTCCACGAATATGACGGACTGGTCTTTATCATGGCCGCTGGAATCGTCGTGCGGGTCATCGCGCCGCATGTGCGGGACAAACGTTATGATCCGGCGGTGGTAGTGATGGATGACGCCGGCATCCATGCGATCAGTCTGCTGTCCGGCCATCTGGGCGGCGCCAACGAGCTGACCGAATTCGTGGCGGCGGCAGTCGACGCCCGGCCGGTGATCACGACCGCCACCGATGTCGCCCACCTGCCGGCGCCGGATATTTTGGCCGTCAAGCTGGATCTGGGCATAGAGCCATTTGAAGATCTGAAGTCGGTCAATGCGGCGATGGTGGCCGGACAGCGGGTCTCCTTCTTCATCGATCACCAGATCGCCCAATCCGCCCGTTACATCGAAGGGGCCGCCGAAATGGGCGTGGAACTGCTGGACATGAATGAGCTGAAGAACTCCGACCGGTATGATGTGGCGGTGATCATCACCGACAAGGATTTATTCATGACCCAACTGCACATCTATTTGCGGCCGACCACCCTGTCGGTCGGCATCGGTTGCCGCAAGGGAACGACCAGCGGCGAAATCTGGACGGCGATCGACGATGCTTGTCGCCGGATCGGCCGGAGCTCCAAGAGTATCGCCATCGTCGGCTCCAGCATTGTCAAACAGGAGGAGATCGGCTTGCTGGCGGCTGTGCAGCAGATGGAGATCCCCATCAAGTTTTATACGAACGAGCAACTGCAGGAAGTCATCCACATTCACCGTCTGGAAGAGTCCGAGTTTGTGAAAAACGAAATAGGAGTGGGAAATGTATGCGAAGCATCAGCGCTACAGGGAGCCCAGGCATCCAGCCTGTTGTTGCCCAAGACGGTTTATCCCAAACTGACATTGGCGATCGCCGAGGTCAAATCGCGGTGGTGGGAATTGGACCCGGACATGCAGTTGGACTGACCCTGGAAGCCCGTCAGGCGATGGCTGAGGCGGAGGTGGTCGCCGGCTACCACACGTATCTCGATTTGGTCGCCGACATGATCGTTGGCAAAAACGTGATTGGGTCCGGTATGATGCAGGAGGTGGAACGCTGTTCCGCCGCTGTGGAATCCGCCCGTTCCGGCAACCGGGTCGCCGTCATTTCCAGCGGGGATCCCGGCATCTATGGAATGGCCGGACTGGTTCTGGAACTGGTCATGAAGCTGCCGGAACCGCAGCGACCGGAAGTCCGGATTATCCCGGGCGTCAGCGCGGTCGGCTCCGCCGCCGCCTTGTTGGGAGCGCCGCTGATGCATGATTTTGCCGTCATCAGCATGAGCGACCTGATGACGCCGTGGGAATTGATTGAGAAGCGCGTGAAAGCCGCCGCCGAAGCCGACTTTGTGATTGCGATCTATAATCCGAAGAGCAACCGGCGGACGGAACAGATCGAAAAAGTCCGGGAAATCCTGCTGCAGCATCGTTCGGCCGACACGCCCGTGGGAGTGGTGCGATCCGTATCGCGGCCGGATCAGGCAGTGACGATTTCGACACTGGACCGGTTTACCGGGGAAAAAATCGATATGTTTACCACGGTGATCATCGGCAATAGCCAGACCTTCCGGCAGGGAAACTGCATGATCACGCCGCGGGGATATTCACTGTGATCCTGGTGTTGGCCGGCACCGTCGACGGACGCGGGATCGCGGCGGAATTGACCGCCGCCGGTTACGCGGTCGTGGTTTCGGTCGTCAGCGACTATGGGAAGGCGCTGGCCGAGCAAAGCGGGGCCAAAGTGCAAGCGGCGGCCATGACGGCTGTCGAACTGGAACAATATATCCGCAGCGCCGGGATCCGGCTGGTCATCGACGCCACCCACCCGTATGCGGTCAATGTGTCGCGCAACGCTGCCGAGGCAGCGCGTCAGGCGCAGGTTCCCTGTCTGCGCTACGAACGGCCCGGTTCCGATTTACCTGAGTATGACAAACTGCTGGTGGCGCGGGACATGCCGGAAGCGGCGGAACTGGCGGTTCGGGCGGGACGGACGATCTTTCTGACGACGGG
>CAZRQI010000076.1:0-7827 GCA_964602025.1 uncultured Veillonellaceae bacterium | reverse complement strand
GCGGCGGGAGGAATTCTCGCATTGATTGTGTTTTCGTTTCTGACATCGTAAATACCGGGCAGCCGGCGAGCTGCGAAAGGAGAGGGCAGATGGACAGGGATTGGGTATTGCATGTGCTTGATACCATATCGGGATTCAGTCGCGGCGAAAATGGCATCACCCGTCTGGCGCTATCGGAGGAAGAGCTGAAGGCTCGGGGTTATGTCACCGGCTTGATGCAGGAACTGGACATGAAAATCCGGGTGGACGGCATCGGCAATATCATCGGACGATTGGAAGGGACCGACCCGGCGGCAGCGCCGGTCATCGCCGGCTCGCATCTGGATTCGGTGCCGGAAGGCGGACGCTATGACGGCGTGCTGGGAGTCGTGGGGGGATTGGCGGCCATTCGCCGGATCAGGGCGGAAGGGAAAACGAAGCATCCGCTGGAGCTGATCATTTTTACCGCCGAAGAGTCCAGTCGGTTCGGTTATGCCACCATGGGCAGCAAGGCCATGGCCGGAGTGGCGGATGTCAAAGGTTGGACGAAGGCCAAAGACCCGCAGGGGATTTCTTTCCCGGAAGCGTTGGTTGCAGCGGGGTTGCCGGCGGATCAAATTGCCGCGGCATCCCGTGTAGGAGAGCCGATTCGCGCGTTCGTCGAAATGCATATCGAACAGGGCCCGATTCTGGAAGACGAAGAACTGTCGATTGGCGTCGTGGAGGCGATTGCGGCGCCGACCCGCTTGAAGATCCGGGTTGAAGGGACGCCGGGTCATTCCGGCACTACGCCGATGGATTGCCGGGAAGATGCGTTGGTGACAGCGGCGCAAATCGTGCTGGCCGTCCGCGAAGTGGCGCTGTCCCGTTATGGGGAAGGAACGGTGGGAACAGTCGGCAATTTGAAGGTGCATCCGGGAGTGATGAACGTAATTCCCGGCCTGGCCGAACTTTGGGTCGACATTCGCGGCGTCAACCATGACAGCATTGTGGAAGTTCTGCAGGAAATCAAGGACGAAATCAGCATCATCGCGGAAGCGGAAGGAACAACAGTCTCGATTGAAGTGCTGACGTCCGACAAACCGGTTAAACTTCATCCGTTGGTGATTGGCATGGTGGAGAACGCCTGCCGGGATCTGAAGGTTTCCTATAAACGGATGAACAGCGGAGCCGGGCATGACGCCATGCACATGGCGGCCCTGGGGCCGACGGGAATGATCTTTATCCCCTGTGCGAGGGGCATCAGCCATAATCCGGAGGAATCTGCGGCGCCGGCGGATATTATGACCGGTATCGATGTGTTGACAAGAACGTTGAAGCAGTTAGCCGAGGGGTAAAAGGAGAGTTTACGGATTGCAGCAATATCTGAGGAAAATTTATAGTCAGAATTCGTTTGTCAACTTGTTGGAAATGACATTGGCTCATGTCGAGCCGGGGAATGCGGAATTGACCATGCCGGTCAATCCGACGAAACATACGAATCTCTACAATGTTGCGCATGGCGGGGCGCTTGCTTCGCTGGCCGATACCGCGATGGGGGTGGCCTGCGCCTCGCTGGGGCGTCGGGTAGTGACGCTGGAACTGAACATGAACTTTATCAAGGCTCCAGATCCCGGAACGGTGATACACGCCCGCGGCCGGGTATTGCACAACGGCGGTCATACGCTGGTTGTCGAATGCGATGTTCTGACTGAGAAAGAAGTACTTCTGGGCAAAGCCCGCGGTACATTTTATGTGGTTGGCAAGTTTGATATGGAATCAGACCAATAAAAAAATAATAGACAAAAAGAGGAAATCACAAACCCCCATCGAATTGTAAGCATTAATCGAATAATCTAACAATTTGAGGGGGTTTGTGCGTGAAAAGAAAACAGTGGTTGGTTGCAATGGTAGTCCTGGTTGCTCTGTCCATGGCGGTCGTCGGCTGCGGCGGCGGGGGCGGCGACAAAAAAGCGCCGGCTAAAATTCAGAACATCAATATTGCCACCGCCACGACCGGTGGCGTTTACTACCCGCTCGGCAACGCCATGGCACAACTTTTCAACCAGAAAATCCCGGGCATTAAAGCTTCGGCGGGCGCCACAGCCGGCACTCCGCAGAATGTGCTGCTGATGCAGAAAAAAGAAGCGGAAGTCGCGTTTGCGCAGAACGGCGTCGCCTATTACGCCTTCAACGGCAAAGAAATGTTCAAGGATAAACCAACCAAATTTTTGCGCGGGATTACGAATTTGTATCCGAACGTCATGCATATCGTAGTTGCGGCGAATTCCAACATCAAGTCGATCAAGGATTTTGAAGGGAAAAAATTCGTGCCGGGCGCCATTGGCAGCGCGACCGAAATCAACTCCAAGGAAATTCTCGGTCTCTATGGACTGGATTACAAGGATAAGAAAAACGTGAAAGGCGAATACCTCGGTTATTCCGAGGCGGCGGAAGCGTTGAAGGATGGTCGGGTAGACGGAATCCTGATCGCCGGCGGGCTGCCGACATCGGCGGTTTTGGATGCCGCATCGTCGCTGAAGATTCGTATCTTGTCCCTGGAACCGGACATGATCGCCAAATTGAAGCAAACCATGCCCTGGTATTATGAAATCACCATCCCCAAAGGAACCTATATGGGGCAGACGGAAGACGTGCATACCGTGGCCGTCGCAAATCTGCTGATTTGCCGCGAAGACTTGAACAACGACCTGGTCTACAATATGACCAAGACGCTGCATGACAATCAGAAGGAGTTAGTTGCCGCTCACTCGGCGGCCAAGGACATGAAGTTGCAGGAGGCCTTGAAAGGCATGACGGTGCCGCTCCATCCCGGCGCTGAAAAGTATTACAAAGAGAAAGGGATCGTAAAATAACCCCGGTTGTCTGTTGCTGTCGCAGATGGGCGCTCGCGCCCGTCTGCGATATTTATATGGTGAAATATGCAACAAGAGGGGAGATTTTGTTTTGGCAATGGAAGAAAACAAACCGATTGACAAATCCGCCATTGATGCGTTTATCAACGAGGAATCCGCCGAGAATGTGGATGAAGTCGTTCGCAAATACGAAGCGGAGTCCCGGTTTCGCAAGTTTTCCGGCAATATTGGCAAACTGGTCGCCTTCATCTGTATCGCTATGTCCCTGTTTCACCTCTATACCGCCGGGTTCGGCGTATTGGAAGCCATCAAGCAACGCAATATTCATTTGACATTTTGTCTGGTTTTATCATTTTTGCTGTACCCGTCCGGCCCCAAAGGCGGCGCCAACCGGACCACCTGGTGGGACTGGATACTGGTTGGCTTGTCGGTTACCGTTGGCGCCTATTTGATGATTATTTATGATGATCTTGCCAATCGCGGCGGGGTAACCGAGCCGATGGATATTTACATGGGAGGAATTCTATGCCTGCTGGTGCTGGAAGCGGCACGGCGGGCGACCGGCAAGGAATTGCCGATCATGGCGTTGTGCTTTGTCGCGTATGCATTATTCGGCGACCTGATTCCCGGACAGTTCGGTCATCGGGGATATAGCCTGGAACGACTGATCGACCATATGTTTTTGACTACCGAAGGGATTTATGGTGTTGCGCTGGGTGTTTCCGCCACCTATATCTACCTGTTCATTCTGTTTGGCGCATTTCTGACCGAAACCGGCATGGCGAAGTTTTTCAATTCGCTGTCGATGGCCATTGCCGGCGGATCGCCGGGCGGACCGGCCAAAGTGGCAGTATTTGCCAGTGGCTTGCTGGGGATGATCAACGGTAGCGCGGTCGCCAACGTGGCTACGATTGGCGCGTTCACGATTCCGCTGATGAAAAGCATCGGGTATCGTCCCCATTTTGCCGGCGCGGTAGAAGCCGTTGCTTCGACGGGGGGGCAGATCATGCCGCCGGTTATGGGTGCGGCGGCGTTTGTCATGGCGGAATTTCTGGGGATGTCCTATACGACGATCATGATCGCGGCGGTAGTGCCGGCGGTCCTGTATTATCTGGCCTGCTGGGCGATGATTCATCTGGAGGCCCTCAAGCTGGGGCTGGCTGGTTTGCCGAAAGAGCAGCTGCCGATTGCCAGTCAAGTGTTGAAAAAGCAGGGGCACCTGTCGATTCCCATCATTGGAATTGTCGCGTTACTGCTGTATGGATTGACGCCGCTGTATGCCGCGTTTTTCACCATTATCATGACCATCATTGTCAGCTATATGCGAAAAGATACAGCGATCAGCTTTGCCGGTATTGTTCGGGCTCTGGAGGCCGGGGCCAAAGGTTCGGTCGGTGTGGCGATGGCCTGCGCCGTCGTTGGCTTTGTGGTCGGCGTAAGTTCCCTAACCAGCTTGGGTCTTACTTTTGGCGCAAATATCCTGGCGTTTTCGCAGAACAATCTCATTATCACCTTGGTGCTGACGATGATCACCATGCTGATTTTGGGCATGGGTTTGCCGACAACGGCTTGCTATATCGTCGGCGCCACGATTGCTGCCCCGGCTTTGATCAAATTGGGCGTCATGCCTTTGGTTGCCCACTTCTTCGTTTTCTATTTTGCCTGCCTGTCCAACCTGACGCCGCCGGTTTGTCTGGCAGCCTTTACCGCCGCCGGGATCGCCGGCGCGAGTCCTTACAAAGTGGGGTGGACATCGACCCGGCTGGGTGTCGCAGGATTTTTGGTGCCATTTCTGGCTGTATACTCGCCGATGCTGATGTTTGCTGGAAAATTTTCGCCGATTGAATTGACCGAGGCGATTATTACCGCAGTCATTGGCGTAGTGGCATTGAGTGCAGCCCTGGAAGGCTGGCTGCTGCGGGCGTGTAAATTCTGGGAAAGGGCGTTGCTGTTTGTTGGCGCATTGATGCTGATGATCCCCGGGTTGTTGACTGATATCGTTGGCGGGATTGCCGTGGCGATCGTCTATTTCGTCCAGAAGCGCGGCCAATAGGCATTTCTGTGAAAAACTTAACTTGAAAAAGCTGATTTGCAGGGCTTAACAAAAATTGCCGAATAAGGTATACTTATGCCTAAGGGTCTATTTTTACCCCGATTACATTATCTGACGATATCGAGGAGGACACGCATGGACTTCAATTTTACACCGGATCAGATCGCTTTTAAAAAAATGGCGCAGGAATTGGTTGCCAAGGAAATCACCCCTTATATCCGTGAAATGGACGAAAAGGGCGAGATGCGGCCGGGACTCATCCAGAAGTTCCACGAGGCAGGCATTCTGAACCTGGTGGTTCCTGAAGAATATGACGGACCAGGACTGGATGCCCTGTCGATTGCCCTGATTTATGAAGAACTGGGCAAGGGCTGCGCCGGCATCGCGACTTCGGCCGCCGCCAATGCACTGGCTTCCTATCCGGTTGTAGTAGCCGGCACGGAAGAGCAAAAACGCAAAATGTTCGATACAATCAATGACGGAAAATTGGCCGCCTTCGCCCTGACCGAACCCAATGCCGGTTCGGATGCCGGCGGCGTATCGACCTCGGCGGTGAGAGACGGTGAGTACTATGTTCTGAATGGGACCAAGTGCTTTATTACCAACGGTGGTATTTCCGAAATCTACACCGTATTCGCCAATGCACGCAAATCCGCAGGGATTCGGGGATTGACCGCTTTCATCGTCGACCGGAACACCCCGGGTTTTTCCGTTGGCAAAAAGGAAGACAAAATGGGCATGCGGCCGTCCAACACGACCGAATTGGTTCTGGACAATGTCCGGGTGCATGAAAGCATGCGGATTGGCCGGGAAGGCGAAGGCTTCAAGATCGCCATGAAAACGTTGGACGCGGCCCGGCCGTTGGTTGGCGCCGTGGGCGTCGGGCTGGCGGACGCCGCGTTGCAGGCTGCCTGCAAATACGCGAAAGAGCGGCAGCAATTCGGCAAACCGATCGCATCTTTCCAGATGGTCCAGGGGATGATCGCCGACATGGCGATGGCGGTGGAAACGGCCCGCTTGATGGTTTACAAGGCCTGTTGGCTGAAGGATCAGGGTCAGGATTACAAGCTGGAGTCGGCTATGGCTAAATGTCTGGCCGCCGATGTCGCGATGAAAGTCACCACCGATGCCGTACAGATCATGGGCGGCTACGGCTACATGAAAGAATATCCGGTGGAAAAAATGATGCGTGACGCCAAACTTCTGCAGATTTACGAAGGGACCAACCAGATCCAGCGCTTGGTCATCGCCAATAGCATTTTGTACTGATTTCGCCTGATTTTGCGGCGAAAAGAGTGCTGCTGCCCTTGACAAAAGCGGAACTGGCGTACTATAATAAATTTCGTCACATCAGACAATTGAATCGGGGTTATAGCTCAGTTGGTTAGAGCGCTTCGTTGACATCGAAGAGGTCTGCGGTTCGAGTCCGCCTAACCCCACCAACGCAAAAGCAAGGCTTCCGGAAATTTTCCGGAAGCCTTTTTTTGCGCGCTTTGACAACAGTTTGACTACAAATGGCCGATAGATCTTTGAAAAGCTGATGTTTGCGCAAATAAATCTGCCAAAATGCAACAGTTTCTGCTAACATATAAGTTGTAATACTCAGGCAAAAATACGCGATGAAAACGAGGGATAATAATGGCCCCGGAGCATACGATGGACGAGAATGCGCCCAAGCATCAGCGCCGCATTCGATATAAGGGAATGTATCCCAAGAGTTTTAAAGAAAAATATAAAGAACTTCAACCCGAGCGGTATGCCGACGCGGTGGCCCGTGTTATTCAAAAGGGCAGTACACCGGCTGGGATGCATCGCTCCATTTGTGTTGAAGAAATATTGGAATTGCTGCAAATCAGGCCAGGTCAAACCGGATTGGATGCTACCCTGGGTTATGGCGGCCACACGTTAGCGATGCTTAAATGCTTGGATTCAAAGGGGCGCCAGTATGCCATTGATGTCGACCCGCTTGAATTGCCGCGTACTCAGGAGCGTTTGGAGCGCTTGGGCTACGGCTCGGATATTTTACAAATCCAGCAAATGAACTTTTCGCAGATTGATCAACTCGCATATGAATCTGGGCCATTCAATTTTGTATTGGCGGACCTGGGCGTTTCTTCGATGCAAATCGACAATCCGGACAGAGGGTTTTCCTTTCGGGCGGAAGGTCCCCTGGATTTGCGCCTTAATCCGACACGGGGGCGTTCCGCTGCCAACCGTTTGAAAAAAATGACACTGGATGAGTTGCAAAACATGTTGATGGAAAATGCGGATGAGCCTCACGCCGGGCTAATCGCCCGCACCATTATTTCCAGTATGAAAAACGGAATGGAGATAGCGACAACAACACAACTCCGCAATGTAATCGGGGAAGCGCTGAAGTTTGTTCCGAAAATCAGCGAGGATGAAATAAAAAAATCCTGTCAACGCTGTTTTCAAGCACTGCGGATTGATGTCAACCAAGAGTATGAAGTGCTGGATGAATTTTTGGAAAAACTTCCGGATGTTCTTGCCAAGGACGGACGTGTGGCCATTCTTTCATTTCATTCCGGTGAAGATCGGCGCGTAAAAAAATCTTTTAAGCATTTTTTCCGGGAAGGCGTTTATCGTGAGATCGCCGCCGAGCCGATCCGGCCATCCGACAAAGAATGTCATGAAAATAGCCGGGCGCGTTCCGCTAAATTGCGTTGGGCCATCAAAGCATAAGGTGTAATTTCCGGCACTTTATTTGTTCGAAGACTAAATTCCAGCCTTATTTGTAATAAACCGCTTCCTGTCAGGTAAAAGAAAAAATAAAAAGGGGCTGTAACAAAACCTAATGATTAGGTTGAGCGTTATAGCTCCTTTTCTTATGCTTATCTTGAACTGTATTTGTAGTTTGATTTAGCTTGTTCGTTTACCGATTTATTCTTCTTTCTGTTTACTCTGTTTGAAAGTCTTTTT
>CAZRQI010000075.1:0-7845 GCA_964602025.1 uncultured Veillonellaceae bacterium | reverse complement strand
GCAGATTCTGGCGATCATGGGCAAGGTCAAACCGGCTGACTGAGCGGTTGTTCCAGTTGGAAGATAAAGTAATGAAAGAGCTGGAACATTAGAAGTTCGATCGTAAGCTTTGCAAAAGCGAATTGACGGGTAATTACCGGGGCTATGCCCCGTTTTTTTTTTGCCATTTTTCCGCTACCGGGGAAAAGTTCACAATTTGTTCGCTTTACAGCGGCATTTTCTTGGGCTATACTATCTATACAGAACAAATGTTCGAAAAATGAAGGAGGCGGTTTATTGTGGAAAAGAACATGATCGACAAGGCGGAAGAACTGTTGTCGAAATGCGAGGTCGTGACGCTGGCGTCTATCAATGAAGAGGGCTATCCGCGCGTTTGCGTAATATCCAAGATCAAGACGGCGGGAATCCGGACGATCTGGATGGCCACCGGAACTCACTCCGCCAAGACAGGGCATTTCCGGCAAAATCCCAAAGCCAGCGTCTGCTATTATCTGGGCGGCGACAGCGGCACGCTGTTGGGCGAAGTTACGATAGTCCAGGACGCGGCGGTCAAACGAGAATTATGGCAGGACTGGTTTATCGCGCATTTCCCCCAAGGCGTCGACGATCCGGAATACTGCATTTTGCGGTTTGATGCCCGGCAGGCGACGTGCTGGATCGGGCAATGCTTTGAAACCCATCGCCTGTAAGCGAACAGAGGCGAGCGGTGCAAAGAGAGGCGGTGGTGGCGATGAGCAAGATTTTCGTGAAAGTGACGGTCGAAGCCGAACAAAAACGTAAGTCCCTAGCGCCCAATGTAATCAATTTTTCCGAACGGTTAGCCCAACGCAAAAAGGCATCGGGAAACTAACAGAATCCATGAAAATTCCTCGAAAATCCAGCTGACAACCAATATCTTTCTAAATCCTCATTGATCTTTGAAAAAACAATGTGCAAAAACACATTGTTAGAAATATTTTTAGAAATGACAAAAAAGGCTTCGAAGCGAAGTGCCTCGAAGCCGCGATTTACTGTGGTGGAGGTAGTCGGGATCGAACCGGCGACCTCTTGAATGCCATTCAAGCGCTCTCCCAGCTGAGCTATACCCCCACGTTACCGACGAATGTTATTATAGCGCAGGACAAAGCGGCCTGTCAAGAGAAAAAATGATAGAGGATAATAACGGCGTACCAAGAACCCAATTCATTGGAGTGACTAAATTATTGATGAGTTTCAAAGCAATACCGTCGCCAAGATTCGTTTAGCAGGTAGTTTAGTCGGGAAACGGCAGATTTTGCCCCTGTTCTTCGTGGGCGACGCCGTCGCGCAAGCGATACAAGCGTTTAAACCGGGGAATGATGATATCGTCATGGGTCACGACCATGATGGCAGTATTAAACTCCTGCGCCAGCCGGGTGAGCAGCTTGATGACGATGAGGGAGCGTTCGCTGTCGAGCGGTGCGGTGGGTTCGTCGGCCAGAATAAAGGGCGGTTGATTGGCCATGGCCCGGGCGATAGCGACGCGTTGCTGCTCGCCACCCGAAAGTTCGGCCGGTTTCGCGTGGGAGCGATGATCGACTTCCAAGACGGCCAATAGTTCTTTAGCTCGTTTGCGGGCCTCTTCGTTCGATTTTCCGGCGAGCATCGGCAAGAGGGCGACGTTGTCGAGGACGGACAAAAACGGAATCAGATAGGCGGCCTGAAATACAAAGCCGATCTTGTCCCGGCGCAAGGCCCGCAAGTCGTTGATTTTCCAGCCGTTGTCGAATACGGTTTCGCCATTCAGGGCGATACGACCGGAAGTAGGATCGATGATGGCGCCCAGGCAGTGTAGGAGGGTGGTTTTGCCGGAACCGCTGGGGCCGAGCAGACCTACAACTTCGCCCGGATTGACGTAGAGAGAGACATTTTTGAGGGCGTGGACGGCAGTGGACCCGCTGCCGTAAGTTTTGACGAGATTATCCATGCGAATCGCTTCCATGCTAACCGCCGATCGCCGAAGCCGGCTGAATTTTCAGCGCAGCCCGGATGGCAATGAGGCTGGCCAGGGAACAGATTGCGATGACGATTAAAAATGAAACGAAGGCATCGAAATGAAGCAGTTCCACCCGCTTCGGAAAGAGCGGGGAAATCAGCAGGGCGGTCGCTTTGCCAACAATAAAGCCGATGATGCCGAGCCCCCAGGCCTGTTGCAGAATCATGGCGACGATGGTGGAATTGTTGGCGCCGACCAGTTTGAGAACGGCGATTTCGCGGATTTTTCCCATGGTCATGTTATAAATGATGAGAGCAATGATGGCGGTGCTGACGATGGCCAGAATGACCATGAACATGCCGAGCTGCCGCAGGGCGTTGGCGATGACCCGTACCTGCAGGATTTGCCGCATCTGCTCGTAGCTGTAGACTTCGAAGTGTTTCCAGCGTTTGATGGTTTCCGCCACGGCGGCCGGCTCATAGCCGGGCACTACCCTGACCAGCACGGCGTTGACTTTTTGCTGGGATTCGGTGACGGCCTGCAGCAACCCGGGCGAACCGGGGCGGTTCAGTTTGGGGTTGGCGCTTAACCGGTTGCGCTCGTTGTAGATGGTGGTATTGTCCTTCTGAAACTGGATGTCCTGCATATCCTGCATGGTGACGAAGACGACGGGATCGCCGCCGGATGAGACCATGCCCTTGGTCAGGCCGACTACTGTGAGTTCGGTGCGGCGGATGAGAATTTTGTCGCCGAGACGAAACCCGGTCTTGATATCGGCGATCGCCTCGTAGCGGGATTTTGCCACGGGTCGGCCGGCGATCAGATAGGGCGGTTCACCGGGCTGGTCGTGCTCAAAGCCGGCGACCTGGGCGCGCACATCCTTGTTTGCATGTCGCACCGGCACCGTGAGATAGGCGACATTGCTGGCCTGGGCTACACCCGGCAAGCCGGCGATATTTCGGTAGACATCGTCATACAGCGTCGAAGATTCGGCATAGGGTCCCATGGTACCTTCCTGCACTACCCAGAGATCGGCATGGGTGCCGCGGATCAGGGCGATGGCGTCGTCGAGCATGCCGCGCACCAAACCGGTCATGGTCAATGTAACGCCGATGAGCAGGCCGAGGCCGACCGCGGTCAGGACGTAGCGCACCCAACTGTGGGAGATTTCTTTAACAGCGAGGTTGATCATGGCCGATTCTCCACCCGAACCTTCATTCCGTCCTGCAGAAGTTGCTGGCTGTAAACCGCGACGATATCGCCGGGATTCAGTCCGCTCATGATCCGCACTTTACCGTCTAGGGACTGGGTTCCGATTTCCACCGGCTGGAATCGCAGCCGGCCGGCTTCGACCAACCAGACTCCGGTCTGCCTTCCCTGTTTCTTCACGGCGGCGGCCGGCACGACGACGGCGTCGGCTACCTCGGGAAAATGGATGCTCACTTCGGCCAGTTCGCCCAACGGCAGGAAGCCGGGCGATTCATTGAAAGCGACGGCGACAAACCGTTCTTCGGTGACGTTGTCCGCCTGAACTTCCAGGCGGGCGACTTTGCCGGGCAGGATTTGGTTGGGGCGGGAGCGCAGTACGATATCGGCCGGCTGTCCGACCGAGATGCCGTAAAAGCGGGCCTGGTCGATGCGGGCGCGTATCCAGAGGGTGGAGGGATCGACGAGCCGGAACACGGACTGGCCGGCCACGACGGTAGCGCCGGGCTCGGCGTCGCGGGAAACGATCAGGCCGTTCACCGGGCTAACCAGATTCAGATTATTACGCTGACTGACGAGGGCCCCATATTCGGCACGGGCCCGGCCGATTTCGCTCCGAGCTGACTCCAGAGCCGCCAAGGCCGACTCATAGGCGGCCCGGCTGGAATTGGCCTCGTTGTTTTTAACATCCGCCAATTCCTGGCTGATGGCATTATCCTTTAACAGTGAGTTGTAGCGAGAGGCGCTGGTTTTGGCCAGTTGATGGCGGCTGGCGGCGTCTCGCACCTGCGCTTCGGCGACGAGCAGGGAGCTTTGGGATTTGGCGGCGGAAGCGGCCGCACTGCCGATTCTTTGTTCCAGATCCACGGGGTCCATTTCGCCCAGAACCATGCCGGCCGAGACTTTGTCTCCCTGGTCGGCGTGGACCTTGAGTACCCGACCGGCCTGCGTAGGACCGATGGCATAGGTCAGCTTGGCGTCGACTGTGCCGATGCCGAACACGCCAGCCTTGAATTGTTGCTTCTGCACTTTGGCTACAGTTATTTTGGGCGGACCAAAAGGGCCTTTGGCGTACAATAGCCAGCCGACCGCGATCAACGCCAACACTGTACCCGCCGTCCACCAAGTTTTTCTTCGGGTTTTGAGCCATTCCAGTCGCAGCGCCATTCAGCGACCCACCCTTCGTGTTTATCGAGTTTATATTTTTATTATAGCAGCTGTTTGTTGGCAGAGTGTGAACCAATTGTGAATTGTGACTAATGATGGATAATTATTGCGACGGGAAAATATCTTCAAAGTTGAAGAGGAAATGCGTAACAGAGCCAGAATACCTAATGAGACGGAATATCCGCGTGCAAGACGATCGAGTCTGGTACGGGTACAGGTTCCCGAGCTGGGAACCTGTTTCTATTTCAAGAAAGATAGGATTGCGGCCGCATGAACAAAAACAATAACCAGACAAGGATGATCGGCCTGCTGACTTTCACGGCGTTACTATGGGGCGGCAATGCCGTAGCGGCCAAAAAAGTGCTGACCGAGATTTCTCCTTTCGTGGTCACGATGCTGCGATTCGCCGTGTTCAGCTCGCTCCTGCTGCTGGCCTCGTGGTATCGGGAAGGACGCAAGTTCTGGCCATTGCAGCGCCAGCTACCCACGCTGTTCTTCATGGGATTGTGCGGTACCGTGGTGAACAATGGGGTTCAATTCACGGGGCTGATGTACTCGACTGCCATCAACTGCGTCGTCATCACCGCGTTCGGGCCGGCGATTACGGGGGTGCTGGCCGCGATTCTGCTGAATGAGCGGTTGAATACCCGACAGTGGACGGGGGTGGCGATTTCATCCCTCGGCGTCATTGTGATCGCGAGCGGCGGATCATGGGCGCGATTGGCCTCGCTTTCCTTCAATTGGGGCGACGCCCTGTTTTTGTTTGCCTGTTTGGGCTGGTCCCTGTATTCGATTTTTGGCCGGCGCGTAATGAAAGAACTGTCCCCGATGACTACGACTGCTTGGGCGGGATTGTTTGGCACACTGCAAATGCTGGTTCTTTGTTTGCTGCAGGGATTCGACGGCAGTATCCCGCTGACGGGTCCGAACTGGGCTTGGTTCGGCTATATGTGCATCGGCAGCGGACTCGTGGCTTTCACACTCTGGAACGTCGGCGTGGCGGCCATCGGTCCGAACCGGGCCTCGTTTTTCATCAACCTGATTCCGCTGTTCGGCATTGTGTTTTCGGTGTTGCTGTTGGGAGAAAGTATCGGCTGGTTTCATGGCGCCGCCGCATTGCTGATCATCAGCGGCGTTGGGCTGGCGACCCGAAGCTGAAACCTTCTTGTACAATACAAAACCTCCTGCCCGGGATTTCCGCGACAGGAGGTTTTTAGCTTAATGGAGCGGTTCGGTTGTCAGTCGATATGAACCGATGTTCCTTTTTCCGGTTTGGCGGCCTTTGGAATGGTGACGGTCAACACACCGTCCTCAAATTTTGCCGTGGCCTTTGTGGAATCCACAATGGCAGGCAAGGGCAAGGTGCGGGAATAACAGCCATAGAATCGTTCAGAATGGAAGTAGTCTTCCTTTTTTGTTTCCGTGTAGGATTTTGCTTCGCCCTGGAAGGTAATTGTGTCTTCGGTCACTGTGACATGCATGTCTTCCTTCTTGACGCCGGGCACATCCGCCATGACGAGGACATCCTTGTCGGTCTGCATGATGTCGACTTTTGGCTCGCCTCCCTTGAATAGCACCGGAACATTGGGAACTTCAAGGAATTTGGACATGTTGCCTAACTCCTGAAACATTTGGTCCATGGGCGACCACAAACGCAAACTTGACATACTGGCTCCCTCCTGTCATTTTTCGTGCCGTATTTGATTTTTCGGAATAATTAAACTATACTGTTTCTACAATCAGCATATAGGTGACGTTGGGTCGCGTCAAGTCGGGAGTCGCACGATTTTTTCTATCAGCAGTTGATAAAGTTGGCAAAGAAAGATGGGGCTTCGAACCCGGCTCCTGCAGCCAGTCAATCCGATGAAGCGGGGAGGCGAATGGTGATGGTAGAGCCAAAGAAATTTTTAGTCGCCTGCGCTGGATCACCTCAAAGCAAGACAGCTCCGGGAAGCGTTGCCCGAAGTATGATCAGCTTGGCCCAAATGCCCGTTCTGGTCGTGAAACCGTGAGAATAGTTCGTGGGAGCGCGTTCATGGCGGCAAGCCGGGACGTGCTTTTTACTTCTCGGGAATGTGGAAAAGAGAAGGGATTGGGTTGAAAACGATTCGGGGCAAGGTCAATGAAGCGGTGGTGTTCACCGATCAATTGGAAGAGATGGCGGAGAAACAAATCCAGGAACTCTGCGACCAGGAATTTGTCCGGGGCAGACGCATCCGGATCATGCCGGACGTGCACGCCGGCGCTGGCTGCACCATCGGCACGACAATGACGATTTTCGACAAGGTCGTGCCGAATCTGGTCGGGGTGGATATCGGCTGCGGTATGCTGATGCATTCCCTGAAACGGCCGCAGGTGGATTTTTCCCTGCTGGATCGAATCATCCGGGCCCATGTGCCATCTGGCCGCGCCGTGCGAAGCAAGGCGCATGAACTTTCCCGCCAAGTCCCTATCCAGGAACTGAAATGTCTGGCCCATGTTAACGCGGAACGGGCGAGGCTCAGCATCGGCACGCTGGGGGGCGGCAATCATTTCATCGAGATCGACCGGGACGACGATGGCAATCTATATTTGGTCGTGCATTCGGGAAGCCGCCATTTGGGCAAACAGATCGCGGAGCATTATCAGCATCTGGCGGGAAGAAACCAAACCAATAAGGCGCTGGCCTATCTGGAAGGAAAAGATTTTCAGGAGTATCTCCATGATATGCGGATTGCCCAGCATTATGCGGCGGTAAATCGACAAGCCATCGCCGAAGTGATCATGGCGGAGGCGGGATTGGTTTCCGTGGGGCAGTTTACCACGGTTCACAACTATATCGATCTCGATACGATGATTTTGCGCAAGGGCGCTGTATCCGCCCGGCAGGGCGAACGACTCCTAATTCCGATGAATATGCGGGATGGCAGTATCATCGCCGTCGGCAGGGGAAACAAGGAATGGAACTATTCGGCGCCGCATGGCGCGGGTCGGCTGATGAGCCGCCGCAAGGCGTTTAAGACGCTGTCGATGCAGAAGTTTCGGGAGACCATGGCCGGAATTTTTACGACCACCCTGACTCCGGATACGCTGGACGAAGCGCCGGCGGCGTACAAACCGATGGAAGAGATTTTGCACTATATCCATGACACGGTGGAAGTCGTCCAGATCATCCGGCCGGTATACAATTTCAAGGCGGCGGAAGACTGAATCCGGGAGGGGGCGAATTCCGTGGGCAAGTGGTACGAAGATCCGATCGGGAAAGAAATCGTTCGGAAAAAGTACCTGCACGAAGGGGAAAAGACGTTTGAAGACGCGGCCGAACGGATTTCCGCCTGTTTTGTCGGCGAGATGCGGGAAAAAATCAAAGCGGCGCTGCTAAATGCCGAGTTTTTCCCTGGGGGGCGTTGCTTGTATGCCTTGGGGTGCAAAGGAAAATTCAAGGCGACGACCAGCAATTGTTATGTTCTGCCTTCGCCCGAAGACAATCTGGCTTCGATCTTTGATGTGGGCAAAGCCATGGCAATCATCTTTTCCCG
>CAZRQI010000074.1:0-7870 GCA_964602025.1 uncultured Veillonellaceae bacterium | reverse complement strand
GCAACAGTCCTTTTCCCCGTTGAATCGACCAGGAGTAAGTTCCCTCATGCCAGGGGGCCAATGGATCTTGCAGCGACAGCGTCATTTCCGCCGACAAATCCGCTGGATACCCCAGAATTGCCAAACCCGACCGAATATCGGTCAGTCGACCCATCAAAAACGGTTCGCTCCGGGAGCCCGGGAATAATGCAGAAACCGGATCGCCGGCCGGATCATCCCAGGTCAAGGTTTCCGCGCCAAGGGACTGTCCCCAGGCCAACAGCGGTTTCCAGACGGCGTCGACGTACTGCGGCTCCCGCCAGACCAGCTCCCGCACCCGCAAAACTGTATCCAGCCGATGATACAGCACATACAGGACGGGCTGCCCATCGCGAATCAGGATGCCAGCCCGACCGCCCTCGCCACGATGGTCGGCCAGGATTTTTTTCCAGTCGGTCTGCACCCGCGCCGCAAAACCATGCCGGGACGACGTAAAAAAATCATACAGCTCCATCAGCACGGAACAATTCTGCACATCGGCTTTCCATTCCAGAGCCGGGCCGCTGGCCGGCAATCGTTCTTCCGCCTCCGCCAGGGACAGGTCGTAGCGCTGCCGGGAATAGCCGTAGTCCCAACCTAATTTTTGATAAAATTCCGGCCAACGCGGTTGCAAAATACTGAACCCGACACCGGTCCGTTTCAGTTCCATCAGGGCGCTGGCCATTAGTTCGCGGCCGATGCCCGTGCCGCGCAGTTTTTCCTCGACACAGACGCCGACAAAATATACCGCCTTGCGCAATGCGCCGCGGAGCATCAACCGATGCGGCAGCAGATGGGCCTGTGCGACGATTTTCCCCTGATCCACGCCGACCCAGGTGCGGTCGGGCCGATAATGCTGGGAAAAATACCAGCTGGTCCAGGGTTCTTCCGATCCGAACGCTTGATCCCACAACCGCCGGATTGCCGCATATTCCGTTTCCCTGCTCAGGCGGAACTTCATCAACTTCTCCTTTACTCGCCGCGGGCGCTGTATTTTTCGACCATCCGGACCGGCCGGTAGGACAGTTTGGCAGCGCGCAGACCGGGAATCCCCATATCCTCCTCGCGGTTGACAAAGGCCATCTGCGGCCAGGCATGGGCTAGATATTCCCGGTTGATCATCTGATATAACCCTACCACTTCCTGGTCGGCTTTTTCAATATGGATCACCGCCGTATCCTCGCACAAAGCTTCACCGACGGTAAAGGCCTTGATTTCGCCGTTGATCCGGATAATGCCGCCGCTGAGGTTTAATTCGGCGAATTGGGTCAACGCCTGTTCCTCGGCGAACATTTCCGCCTGCAGGATCCGGTCGTCACTCTGTTGGCGCGCCAGCCATTGTCGGGCCACCGGCAGGCATTCCAAGGCATTGGCCGACGTCATGGGGTCGCAGGAATATTCCGGATTATTCTTCAGAAAAGTCCGGATGTGATGACGTTTGGCCTCAAACTTACGCCCCTTGAGTTCAATCAGTTCTTTCACGCTATAAATGTAGTCGTCTTCGCAGCGGTCATGCTCGATCACCCACTGGGGAAACGCTTCGCCCAACAATTCCGCGATCGACTGCTCCAGGCCCTTGATATACACGGGCAGATTCTGGGCTCGGAACCAGCCGGCTAATTCCCTGGCCGCTGCAATGATGTCCTCCACCTCGGCGGCGCAGGGATGCAGCGCGTAGACCGGGCCGTCGTTGCGCACGACCACGCAGACAGCGCCACCGATTGCGGTCCAGACAATATCCAAGGGTTTGCGCCAGATATACAAGTTTGTAAAGCTGCTTTCCGACCCTTCGTGACGGCAACGATGATAAGCAGCGTCAAACACTTCACGATCCTTTAACGTAATGGGATGAAACTCGATCATAAATACACTCCTACATTCGGTCCCCAGCCATCTTATCTTTATGGGTTGAAGGTAACCTTGATTTCGACGATTTCCGAAGCGGCGCTGGTCCGCACCGGCGGCCCCCAGGTGCCGAATCCCGCGGAAACGATCACCTGAAGCGCCTCTTTGCGCAAATAGCCATGGTCGATTTCATACAGAGCCCCGGTCAGCCACTGGTTGGGAAACAGTTGTCCCCGGTGGGTGTGGCCGGATACCTGCAGATCGACGCCGGCGGCGGCTGGCTCCGATAGGTTTCGGGGTTGATGATCCAGCAACAGCACCGGTTTTTTTGCGTCCACGCCTTGCAGCAAATCCGCCAGCGGTTTGCGCGGACCGTAGCCGAACCGCGTCCGGTCCCACTCTTCGCGTCCTGCCACTACAAATCGGTCTTCCACATTCACAAAGGAATCCCGCAACACGGTAATACCGCTTTTGCGGAGCAATTCCACCGCCGTTTCGGTCTGGCGGCCGATATACTCGTGGTTTCCCAGCACCGCGAACACGCCGAAGCGAGACTGAAGGCGTTGAAACGTCGCCGCCATGTTTTCCGAGATAAACGGCCCGATATCCTCGTCGATAATGTCGCCGGCCAGCAGCACCAAGTCCGGACGCCGGGAATTGATGGAATCCACCAGTTCCGTCAGTCGACCGTTGCGGATAATTTTTCCCAGATGAATGTCGGTCACCAGGATAATTTTCAGTTCGCGCAGATCACCGGCCGCCTTGTCCACCTTGACGTCGTACTGCCGCCAGACTGTATGCCGGGCATTCCATATCCCAAAAGTCAGGATCGCCGCAACCAAAGCCACTGCCACGCCGCCAACCAGCGCCGGCGATCGGCGCAAACGACCGGGAATCACCGAAACGACTCGATTCAACAGCCGGACCTCATCAATTAGGAGGCATAGAATCACCAGATAAAACAAAGCGGCCAGCCAGATACCGCCCGCCACGGCCAAACCGGAGCTCGCGGCAAGCGGAATGCTGTCACCGGCCAACCGTTCCAGGAAAAAAGAACCCGCGGCAAAAAACAGCAGCAAAGAATAAAAACGGCCGCCGGGGAAGACCGGCAACGCGCGAAACGCCTGCCAACCCCGGAGACCTACATAAACATTGGCCGCAAGATATACGAGAAAAAAGATCCCGAAGAAAAGGAGAAATTGCGCATTCATGGAACCTATTGTATCACAGGAATGCGCAAACAAGCTACTTGGAACTGGTTCCCTCGGCGGCGACGACATTGGCCTGGGCTGCCGCCAAACGGGCCACCGGCACCCGGAACGGCGAGCAACTGACAAAGTCGAGGCCGATCTGATGGCAGAACTCTACGGAATGCGGTTCGCCGCCATGTTCGCCGCAGATGCCGATCAACAGGTCCGGTTTGGCGGTACGGCCGGCTTCCACTGTCATCCGCATCAACTTGCCCACTCCCCGGCGGTCCAGAATAATAAACGGATCTTCCTTGAGAATCTTGCCTTCCAGATAGGCGTCCATGAATTTGCCTTCCGCATCATCCCGGCTGAACCCGAACGTGGTCTGTGTCAAATCGTTGGTACCGAAACTGAAGAAATCGGAGATTTCGGCCAGTTCGCCGGCGAGCAGGGCCGCCCGCGGCATTTCGATCATGGAACCGACGGAGTATTCAAAATGAACTTTTTCCTGGATCATGATCTCTTTGGCCATGGCATCGATCCGCTCTTTGAAGAATTCCATCTCCTTGAAATCAATGGTCAGGGGGATTTCGATTTCCGGCAAGACTTTTACGCCTTCCTTCGTCAGTTTCACACTGGCCTTGAGGATGGCCCGGACCTGCATGTCGTACACATCCGGGAAGGTGATGCCAAGGCGGCAGCCACGATGCCCGAGCATCGGGTTGAACTCATGCAATTCGCGGATCTTGGCCAGCAATACTTCCTGCTGGGCCAGGCGCGCCGGATCCTTGCCGGTGATCCGAAGTTCGATCGTTTCGACCAGTACGGACTCGTAGTTGGGCAGGAACTCGTGCAACGGCGGATCCAGCAGACGGATGGTCACCGGCAGGCCGTGCATAGCTTTCAGGATACCGTAGAAATCGGCCTCTTGCATCTTCTGAATGTGGGATAGTGGCTCGGCCCGTTCTGCCGGCGATTCGGCCAGAATCATCCGCTGCACGTGCGGCAGCCGGTCGGCCCCCATGAACATGTGCTCCGTGCGGGTCAAGCCGATGCCCTGGGCGCCAAAGGCGCGGGCGCGCTCGGCGTCTTCCGGCGTGTCGGCGTTGGCGCGGACTTTCATGCGGGCGAGACTGTCGGCCCATTTCAGAACCTGCTCGTATTCCTTGGAGAAAATCGCATCCACCACGGGAACGGAGCCCAGGATGACCCGGCCGGTGCTGCCGTCGATCGACAGCATGTCGCCGGCTTTGATGACCTGTCCGGCCACAGTGGCGGTCTGGGTTATATAATCGATCTTCAGCGCTTCACAGCCGCTGACGCACGGTTTGCCCATGCCGCGGGCTACGACCGCCGCGTGGCTGGTCATGCCGCCCCGACTGGTCAGGATGCCCTGCGCCGCCACCATGCCGTGAATATCTTCCGGTGTGGTTTCCGTGCGAACCAGCAGCGTCTTGATTCCTTCGGTCGCTTTTTTCGCCGCCGTATCGGCGTCGAACACCACGGCGCCGGAAGCGGCGCCCGGTGAAGCCGGCAAGCCCTTGGCGATGACGTTCAATTTTGCTTTCGGGTCGATCTGGCGGTGCATCAACTGCTCGATGTGCGCCGGTTCCACCTTCATGATCGCTTCCGCCGGCGTCAGGATGTTCTCCTGCACCAGGTCATAGGCGACCTGCACGGCCGCGCGCCCGGTCCGCTTTCCATTACGGGTCTGCAGCATGTACAGGCGGCCCCGTTCGATCGTGAACTCGATGTCCTGCATGTCCTTATAGTGATGTTCCAGCGTATCGGCGGCCTGCACGAACTGCTTGTACATTTCCGGCATCTGGTCCTTGAGCTCGGAAATCGGCCGCGGTGTACGGATGCCGGCTACGACGTCCTCGCCCTGCGCATTGGTGAGAAACTCGCCGTAGAGAGCTTTTTCACCGGTGGACGGATTCCGGGTGAAGGCCACGCCGGTGCCGCAATCGTCGCCCATATTGCCGAACACCATCGACTGGATGTTGACCGCGGTACCGAGATCGTGGGAGATCCGGTTCAGATTGCGATAGATGATCGCCCGCTCGTTGTTCCAGGAGCGGAAGACCGCTTCCACCGCCATAAACAGCTGTTCCACGGGTTCCTGCGGGAATGGACGGCCGGACTGGTCGACCACCAGTTTCTTATAGTCCGCCACCAACGCTGCGAGCGACTCGGCGGTCAACTCCTGGTCAAACTTGACTCCCTGCATTTCCTTGCGTTTCGTCAGCAATTCTTCGAAATCGTGCTTGGGAATCTCGAGCACCACATCGCCAAACATCTGAATGAAACGGCGATAGGCGTCGAAGGCGAACCGGCGGTTCGCGGTGGCGGCGGCCATTCCTTCCACGGTCACGTCGTTCAGGCCCAGGTTGAGAATCGTGTCCATCATACCAGGCATCGAGAAAATCGCGCCGGAACGAACGGAAAGCAACAGAGGATTTGTTGCGTCTCCGAAAATCTTGTTGGTTTTCTGCTCGATCACCGCCAAACCGGCAAGAATCTGTTCTTTCAACGTGTCCGGAAAATGATTGCCGACCTTATAATACTGGCGGCACACTTCCGTAGTTATCGTCATGCCCGGCGGAACCGGCAAGCCGATGCGGGTCATTTCCGCCAGACCGGCGCCCTTGCCGCCCAGCAGCGAACGCATGTTGGCGCGACCCTCTTCGAACAGATAGACCATTTTCCCCTGTTTTTCCGCTTTGTCCATGCACTATTTCCCCCTGTACAAGTTTTAGTGTTTGAATATGACGAAAATTAACTCAGCAGACAGATTGTATCCTATTATTGAAACTTTTTCAACTTGTCTGTTTTTTCGCCGCTTAGTTTGTTATTCGCTTCAAACACCCAAAACCCTGCCGTCTGCCAATTTTTTTTGTTCACGGGGTTGTTGTTTTCTCCTTCAGCCCCAGCAGCAAATCGCGCACCACCGGATCCCAGAACGAACGCTCCCCGTCAAAACCGCCCAAAACGCCGACTGTCAAATGGTTGTCGACGCTCAGGGCAAAGACCCGCGTAAAAAATGCAAACGGCATGCCTTCTACGGTGATCATCGCCCGACCGGCCGTCGTCCACAGCTTGCCGTTCTCGCGGTTGTAGGCCTGGATTGGCAGCATTTGCAGCATTTTTAGGCTAACCCGGTTTTTCGCATCCGTATATTGGGCTTTGTGGATGTTGTCATCCACCCATTTTTTCAATTCATCCAGCTTTGCCAGCTGCTCCGGCGCCACATCGGCCGTGAAGAGGTTCGCGTTCGCCGGAATCTCGTCACCGTCGCGGGCGATCAGAAACCAGGCCGTATGGATCGCATCGCCGTCGTCCATGCTCAGGTGGTACAAGGCAAAGTCCGATTTCAGGAATCGTTTCGTCAGGGCATCCGGATCGGTCGGCACCGTCGCCGTCAAAATCGGCGGCAGGTCAGCCGGCAGATCGGGAAACGGGGTTTCGCCTTTCGAAGGTTTAGCCTTTGCCAGCGTCGGCTTTTTCGGCTTCAGCAGGTCTTTCTTTTCCTGGTCGATGAACAGGCGGAAGTCCTTCACTTCCACGGCGGAAAAACCATCCGGCGTTTTCATCGTGCCGACAAACGGGATGTTCCACTCGGGTATCGGCCACTCGAAGGCCGCCCACGCAGACGGAATGTTCGTCAACACCAGAACCAGCGTCAACACCAGAACCATGGACCGTTTTTTCATTTTGTCCGTCCCCCCCTCGTCTTTTGCGCTACGAACCGGAAAAGAACCCACTTATGGCTGCCAATTGTTCGCCGACGTCAACACCTCGACAAAACGCCGGCCGCTCCGCAGGCGAAGATCGAGCCCGCCGACCACCACCCGCATCACTTCGACGCGGGGCAGCGTTCCGTCGGCATGGGGCCGGGTTGCATCGCCATAGCTGCCCAAACTGTGGATGGCGAAATGTTTACCGCCGTTCTGTCCCAGATACAGCAGCACATGATTCCGCATGTGCAGCGTCGCGCCCGGTTCCGCCCGGCTCAGCAACGCGTACCGGCCCGCCGCATCGTCGACTCCCTGCAGACCGATCCGGCGTCCGGGGACTCGTTCCTGCTGGTCGGCGTTGCGCGGCGACCAAAGCCCGAACACATTGTAAATATCCATGATGAATGAAGAACAGTCGCGCCCCTCACCCAAGCCGCCCCAGCCATAATCTTCCCCGAGCATCTTGAACGCCTGGCGCAAGATATTCGCCCGGGTATAAGGCAAAAAGCCGACGGACACGTCGGCCTTGCCGTGGATCCAGGCTTTATGCCAATAAACAATCCCTTCGCCGTTGCGCAGCGGAATCTCCACCGCATAACCGCCCTGTTCCATTCCCACCAGCGGCAACCGGGTTCCCATGCCGGCCCGCCAGTCGGGGACCGGTTTGCCCATCACCGCATCGCGCGGCACGACCTTGCTGCCGGTAATCACCAAAAATTTAGCGCTGCGGCGTTTTTCGTTCCAGGCCTGTTGGGAGGAGGACAGCGCCACATCCGCTGTCCGCAGCCATCCCCGGTAATTGTAAATCTGCACATACAGCCAGGCCCCGTCGCTGCTGCGATGGAGCACGGCCAGCGGTTCGGCGATATTGACCGCCGTTTCCTGAAACAGGTCGAAATCATCGGATTCGTCATCTTCACTGGCGGCCGAGTCGGTCGGAAACGTCCGGAGATCGGTCCGTCGCACGGCAAATCCCCAACGGACGGGATTCGCATCTCGCAGTCCCCGCAAGTTCAGATTTTGCGCCAACCGGTCATAAAACGCCCCGGTCAGCAATTCCCCCTGCGAATACCGCTCCGC
>CAZRQI010000073.1:1240-7887 GCA_964602025.1 uncultured Veillonellaceae bacterium | reverse complement strand
TCGCCGAAATCGGTGCTGCGCAGCCAGAACGCGCCGTCCTTGTCGTAGGCGTGGCCCTTTTCCCGCAGCTGCGCGCAGGCGGCGGCCACCGCATCATCGGCGAACAGCGAACGTTCGCTGAACCAGACGTCGAAGGTCACGCCGAAGGATTCCAGGTCTTCCTTCAGCGCCGCCAGTTTTTCCGTCAGAGCGACCTGTTTGAAGACTTCGCGCCGCTCGGCGGGACTGACCAGCAAATAGCGGCTGCCGGAGTTGTCGATGATCCGCTGCGCGGTGTCGATGATATCTTTGCCGTGGTAGCCGTCTTCCGGAAATTCCACGGTCTGGCCCAAAAGCTCCAGATAGCGGGCTTCCACCGAAGCCGCCAGATTGTCGATCTGGTTGCCGGCGTCGTTGATGTAGAATTCTTTCTGGATGTCGTAGCCGGCGGCGCTCATCAAGTTGGCCAGAGCGCTGCCGAAGGCCGCGCCGCGGCCGTGGCCGACATGCAGCGGACCGGTCGGGTTGGCGCTGACGAATTCGATCTGGATCTTCTGCCGGCCGCCGGCCTGGGTGTTGCCGTAAGCGGCGCCGGCATCGAGAATTTCCTGCAGCAGTTCATGCAGCCAGTCCGGTTTCAGAAAAAAGTTGATAAAACCCGGTCCGGCGATTTCCGCGCGGTCCAGCCAGGGAAACTCGATCCGGCCCACGACCGCCTCGGCGATCTTCCGGGGATTGGCCTTGAGGGTCCGGGCCGCCTGCATGGCGAAATTGGTGGCGTAGTCGCCGAAGCTCTTCTCCGGCGGCACTTCCAAAAACACTTCCGGCAGCGCGCCCTGCGGCAGTGCGCCGCCAGCGACGGCCGAAGCCGCGGCCCGGGCGATCGCGCCGGCCAGTTTTTCTTTTACATTCACGCGTTGTTCCTCCTGCGAATCGATCACGGCATTTAAGCAAATACGTGTCTATTATAGCAGCTGTTTTCCCGGTTGCCAAATCAAATTCAAAACTGTCATAAGGCTTTTTCCATGGCCTCGGCCACCGTTTTCAGCACGGTGATCCGCGCATATTCTTTGGAATTGGCGGCGACAATCGTCCAGGGGGCCCGTCGGGTCGATGTCCGGAACAGCATTTCATCGACTGCCGCTTTATATGCGTCCCATTTTTCGCGGTTGCGCCAGTCTTCGGCCGTGATCTTCCAGCGTTTCTCCGGCGTGTTTTCCCGTTCCTGAAATCGCCGCAGTTGTTCTTCCTTGTCGACATGCAGCCAGAATTTGACGATCACGGCGCCAAAATTCGTCAATTGTTCCTCGAATTCATTGATTTCCCGATAGGCCCGCCGCCATTCCGGTTCCTGGCAGAAGCCTTCCACCCGTTCCACCAGAACCCGGCCATACCAAGTCCGGTCAAAAACAGCGATCCGGCCGGCCGCCGGCACCGCCTTCCAGAAACGCCAGAGGTAGTGGTGCGCCCGCTCCATATCATTGGGGGCGGCGATCGGAATGACTTCGTACCCGCGCGGGTCGAAATTTTCCACCAGGCGTTTAATGGCCCCGCCTTTGCCGGCCGCATCCCAACCTTCAAATAGGATCAACGCCGGAATCTTCTTCTTATACGTCGCATAATGCAACTCGTGCAGTTTTTTCCCCCACCGCTCCAATTCCTTTTCATAGTCGCGGGAATCCCAATCTTTTGGGATCGCAGCCTTGTCCAGCAACGAAGTCGCATTTTCGGGCGTTGCCGCCGCCGGTTCCGGCGTCTCCGGAGTCTGCCGCTTTCGCTCCTCGGCCTGGATCCGCTGTTCCAAAACCTGCGCCACTGTTCCGCAGATTTTGACGGCGGCAAACCGCCGGTCCATGGCCGAAACCGGCGTCCACGGCGCATTGGCCCGGTCGGTCTGGTTCAGCGCCTCTTCGATGATTTCCAGGTAATCCTCATATTTCCGATGCCGCCGCCATTCCACATCGCCGACCCGCCAACGGGTCGCCGGGTCGCCTTCCAGCTCTTCCATCCGTTTTTTCTGTTCCTTCTTATTGATATGCAGGAACAGTTTGATGAGAACACAGCCGGAGTCCGTCAACTGCCGTTCAAACGAAACGATCTCGTCGCAAAGAACCGCCGGATCGCCTTTGGTTACGCCGTCGATGCGGCCGGCCAGCACGGCATCGTACCAGCTTTTGTCGTATATCATGATTTTGCCGGCGGCCGGCGTGGTATTCCAATACCGCCACAAAAACGGATGCGCCTCGACCTCCCCCGGGCAAAGATGGTTGGCAAATACGCTAAACCCGCGGGGATCCAGGCGCAGGATCAGTTCATTGATCAGCGTTCCCCGCCCCGCTGCGTCCCAGCCTTCAAAGACAATGACGGCCGGAATCGCCAGTTCATGGATTTTCCGGTGCAATTCCCCCAGCTGGATGCCCAGACGGTCCATTTGCTGTTTGTATTCATCTTTGGCAAGCTTCTGTCCGAGATCGACTTGATCAAGCATCGACAATCCCCCTCGTTTCACCGATGGCGAATTTTCTTCCGTTTTCGGCGGTTTCACTATGTACCGGTTCCCGTTTCATGGTAGAATATTTACAGAATTCGATTTTGAGCAATGAGGTGAAGCTATGAAATCCGTCAAACTCCAACGTGTATTCTCGCTACTGCTGGCCGGCCTGCTGCTGTTGGCCCTGCAATCCGCCGTCTTTGCGGCGAAAGCTCCCGCCGCCGCGCCGGTCGCCGCGCCCGCTCCGCAGCTTGTCGTTCCCATTGAAGTCCGGGAATTCACTGCCGACGCGCTGGGAACAACCCTGGTGCAAAGAACCCGCGACGCCTTTGCCGCCGACAACCGGTTCCGCGTTACCGCATCTGAAGCCAACCGGGTGATCGTCCGGTTATATACCCGGGGAATCAGCGGCAAGAATCCGCAAACTGCCTATAGTTTTACCGTAACGTTTAAATTCGCCGATTCCGCCGAAGAAATCTTTGCCGGCAGCACCATCGGCACCTGCGAATTCAAGGAAGTGCCCGCGGATGCCAAGGGAATCGTGGATATGACCTGGAACCAGGTGAACAATTATCCGAAATTGTTCGAACGCGTGACCAAAAAATAAGCACGAGCCGTTTTTCGGCGTGGTAGAACCCGTTCCCGGCTGTTGATCAAGGTCCAGAAGACGGATCTTGATCAACAGCCGGTTTTTATTTTCGCCAGTTCCTGCGTCAAGGACAGGCAATTGTTCTCCGTCGACTGGATCGTGCAGGCGGCGACCCGGGTCCCGAGCACCACCGCCTGTGACAGGGATTCCCCCCGGGCGAGAGCGGCCACCGTGCCGGAAAAGAAGGCATCGCCGGCGCCGCAGGTATCGACCACGGCGACTTTCAAGGCCGGCTGCGCACCGGATTCACCGGATTTCGCATCCAAATAGACACAGCCCCGACCGCCCAGCGTTACTACCACCGACTGCAGTCGATGCCGTTCGGCAAATTCCGGCAGGCTTCGCAGCACCGTCGCCGGATCCTCCTCGCAAAACTCCCGGCCGCAGATTCGGCCGATCTCAATATGGTTGCAGATAAAACAGTCCAGACCGTGCAAAACATCCGGCGCGGCCAGCACCACTTCCAGGTTGCCCGGCAAGCCATACACCGGCCGCCGTGCTTCCCGGGCCAGCTGCAGCACTTGTTTGGCGAGAACCTCGTTCAGGTCCAGTTCCAGGGCGATGTGCGTCGCCCGCGCCAGCCACTCCCGACCCCTGCGGGCCAGCATATCCGCCATTCCCTGCAAATCCGGCATCTGGGAAATCGAGCCAGCCAACTCGCCCTGTTCATCCATGACAGCCAGCCACATGCCCATGCCGCATTCCGGCATTTCCGCCAGAAAAGAAATATCCACGCCGGCTGCCGTCAAACGGCAAGCCACATCCTGGCCGATTCCCCCCTGGTCGATGCTGGACAACAGACTGACCGGAACTCCCATCCGGGCAATATTTTCCGCCACATTCCGGCCCACGCCGCCATGCACGAATTTCACCGAGCCAACGTTCCGCCCCAGCGGCACGTATTTTGTTGCGGCAAAACCCTTGCAGTCGACAAAAACCGTTCCGGCGACCCCGATCTGAATTGACACGTCGCGAGTCCCCCAATTCCGTGATTTTTTCCACCGGCAAAAAGTGTGACGGGCCTGCCCTTCGGGAGAAGAGCCTGCCCGTCATTTCATGCGCCTAAACTTTGGGAATATTTCTGCCGGAAAAGATCTCGTTCATTTCTTTCTTCAGCCTCTGCTTAATTTTTTTCTTTTCGGAAGTGATCAGTTCCTTCTTGGCCGTCCCGAACAGATAATTGTCGAGATCGAATTCCTTCAGCAGCATCTTCGTGTGGAAGATATTGTCCTGATATACATTCACATCCACCATCTGGTACAGGTCGCGCGTTTCTTTGGAGATGTAGTTTTGAATCGAATTGATCTTGTGGTCGATAAACAGTTTTTTGCCGTTAATGTCGCGGGTGAAGCCCCGGACCCGGTAGTCGATGATCACCATATCCGAGCTGAAGCTGTTGATCAGGTAATTCAGCGCGGTCAGCGGCGAAATCCGGCCGCAGGTCGATACGTCGATATCCGCTCGGAACGTGCTGATACCCTGGTCGGGATGGCTCTCCGGATAGGTATGGACGGTGATGTGGCTTTTATCCAGATGCGCCACCACCGCGTCCGTTTTCTTTTTCTTTTTGTCTTTCTTCTTCGGCTCGTCATCCTCCGAATGGTCGGACTCGTCGGTCGCCTCTGCCGCCAATGCTTCCGAGGCCTCCTTGTCTTCCGCGATCAGCATGGTCACGCTGGATCCCTGCGGTTCATAGTCCTGCTGGGCGATATTGAGAATATTGGCGCCGATGATTTTCGCCACTTCGGTGAGGATGCCGGTCAACCGTTCCGCATTGTATTCCTCGTCGATATAGTCAATATACGCCTGACGGTGCTGCGGCGTTTTGGCGTAACAAATATCGTACATATTGAAGCTCAATGTCTTGGTCAGATTGTTGAATCCATATAACTGAAGCTTCTTGATTTTTTTGACCTTCATTTGTTTCCCCTTTTCCCGCGCCGCGTTATTTTCAAACAAATACTACCAGATTTCCCGCGATGTTTCAAACATTTATTCAATATTGTTCCGGCAACCTATAATCCTGCTTCATCCCAGCAAAAATACACGCCCAGCAAGCCGCTGCCCAGAGAGATTTCAACCTGATTCGAACTCTCCGCCAACCGATTGCAAATTCCGGCAGGGCGCTCCATAGTGAGCGTGGCATCCGTCAATGGCCAGTGCACGCCCCGGCTGGTGACCGCCGTGCAAACCGGAGTCAGCGGAATCAGCGAAATAACGGGCGGTGACTGCGCCAGCCGCGCCGTAAAACGCTGGCCGCCGGCGACAAAAAATAGCGCCTCGGTCTCATCCGCCAGCCCAGCGGCCTGAATTCCCGATGCTTTGGCCGCCTGCAGACTGAACACATTGGAGTAGGCGTGGTCGAAGCGCCGCCCCAACCCGCCGGTCAAGAGAGCCGTCGCGCCCGGCCGCCGCGCGGCGAGTTCCGCCAGCGCCAGCTGCAAGTCGGTCCAGTCCTTATCGACGGGATGGCGCACCGTCGGTATCCGCAACGATTCGCTCCATTGCCAGGCCGCCGGCGAACCGCTGTCGGCATCGCCGATCAACAGTTCCGGAACCACTGCCGCTTGCCGGCAGACATCGACGCCCCGGTCAATCGCCCAAACTGAGCAGGTTTGCGCCATCCGTCGCAACCAGTCCACTGACGGCCGCCGGCCGCCGGCCACCAGCAGCACCAACTCCGACGCCGCTCCAGTCAAAATAAAGTCTCCCTGCGGCAAACCAATCTCCATACCGCACTTCTCCTTCAGACGCCGCGGGTTTCCGCACCGTCCAGCTCTTCCATTTCCGTAGAAAGTTCCTCCCAACGCCGATACGCGGCGTCAATCGCCGTCCGTAACCGTTCATGGTCTTCGCCCAGCCGCCGGCTCAAGGCGGGATCCTCATGCGAGGCCGGATCATTGATCCGACATTCCAGTTCCGACAGTTCTTCTTCCAGCGCAGTGATTTCCTTTTCCGTCCGGGTCAGTTGCCGGACACAGTCTTGGCGTCGTTTAAGCGGCGATGTATTCTTTTTTTCCGGCCGCTCCGGCTTCCCTGTTTTCACCGCCGCCGTTGGCGCAGGCTGAGCCGCCGGTTCCTCGGTCGCCTTGGCCGCCTTGTATTCGCTGTAATTTCCCGGATACGAATTCAACTCGCCGACCTCAAACGCCAGCACCCGATCGGCGATCCTGTCAATCAGATACCGGTCATGGGATACCAATAAAATCGAGCCGGGAAAAGCGTCCATCGCCTCTTCGACCGCTTCCCGCGCCGCAATGTCCAGATGGTTCGTCGGTTCGTCCATGATTAGCAAATTGGCGCCCGACAAAATAATCTTCAAGATGGCCAGCCGGGCCTTTTCGCCGCCGGACAAGTCGCCGACCGTCTTGAACACATCGTCGCCGCGGAACTGGAAGCGCCCCAGCACCTTGCGGGCCCGATCCTCGGTCAGGGCGCAGCGGTAAACCAGCTCATCCAGCACCCGCACCGCATCGTTCAGTTCCTCGAATTCCTGGGCGTAGTAACCGATCCGCGCCCGCGGACTGA
>CAZRQI010000073.1:0-1140 GCA_964602025.1 uncultured Veillonellaceae bacterium | reverse complement strand
CCCCGGGCTTGCTTGGACTTGATGCCGGCTTTGTAACGCCGGATATATTCTTCGGTTTCGGCGATTTTTTCCTGCTGCTGCTCATAGGCGGCAAGCGCCGCTTCCAATCGTTCCGCCTTTTGTCCGACATACCCGGAGTACCCGGCCGCATACTCCTGCAACCGGCCATTCTCCAGTTCCAGCGTCCGCCGGGTCACCGCATCCAGAAAATAGCGGTCGTGCGAGATGACCAGCACCGCGCCCGGATAATCCCGCAAGTACCCTTCCAGCCATTCGGTCCGTTCCAGATCGAGATGGTTGGTCGGCTCGTCCAGAATCAGCAGGTCCGGCTGCCGCACCAATTCCCGGGCCAAAGCGATCCGGGTCTTCTGCCCGCCGGAAAACTCCGCCGCCGGGCGATCAAGTTCCTGCTCGGAAAATCCCAGTCCCAGGGAAACCTGGCGAATCCGGCTGTCCATCGCATATCCGTCGGCATGTTCAAACCGGGCCATGACCTCGGCATACTCATTCAGCAGTTCCGGCGCCACGGCTTCGCCGGCCGCGGCGATCTCCTGTTCCAGTTCCCGCATCCGGGCTTCCCAGGCCAGCACATCCCGATAGGCCTGCTTTAACTCTTCCAGTACCGTGCGGTCGCCGAAGTCCGCCGTCTGTTCAACGTAGCCGACGGTACAGCCCCGATACCAGGTAATCTGCCCACCATCACGCGTTTCCTCGCGCAGCAGGCAGCGCAGCAACGTCGTCTTCCCGGCGCCGTTTGGTCCGACCAGGGCTACCTTTTCGCCCCGCCAGAGTTCAAACCCCACGCCGGAAAACAGTGTCCGTTCGCCGAAATATTTGGCCAGTTCCGTAACTTTTAACAGTATTTCACTCATCGTTCCGTCTTCTCAATCCCACTCAAAAATATTCACTGATAAAGTTGCGGCAGGGCGGAAACATCCGTTCCAGAAGATCCAGATGTTCCTCCCGGCAGTTGCTGGCGCCGTCAGAGGCAAGAATCTGCCGCGCCGGACGCTCCCCGAACACTAGTTGCGTCAGGGCGCCGATGCCCAGGGACAAATCGGCAACGGCGTCGACCGGCGCGGGGCGCAACAGTCCTTTTCCCCGTTGAATCGACCAGGAGTAAGTTCCCTCATGCCAGGG
>CAZRQI010000072.1:0-8088 GCA_964602025.1 uncultured Veillonellaceae bacterium | reverse complement strand
TCTCGACATCAGCCAGTAAAGGAAAAGGCAAACCCTCCAGCTTGCGGATGAATTTTTCGTGTGATTTCAAATCATCGCGGCTGACTCCCAGCACTACCACATCCAATGCGGCCAACTCTTCATGGATCCCGCGAAACTCGCGGGCTTCATCCGTTCAACCGGCCGTGGAGTCTTTGGGATAAAAGTAAAGCGCCACCATTTTTTTCGACCGAAAATCCGACAAGCAAATTTCGCCGGTCGTCGCCGGCAGGCAAAATTCCGGCGCCATGGCTCCAATCTGAATTATCTCCATGTTTCAACCCCCTCAAACTTTTTCTCCGGGAAGGTATCTATGAATCAACGAATCCACTCGATTGAGTATATCCGCGGTCTGGCAATATTGGGCGTTGTCGGCATCCATACCGGCTCCGAACTGCTGTCCAACCCCCAGGCCAATATGCACCTGTTCGCATTGCTGGAAATCGTCAGTCGGTTCAGCGTGCCGATCTTTTTCTTCGTCTCGGCGTTCTCCCTGTTCCGGCAATATCCGCTGGAACTGCCGTTTGACGCCGGCCGGTTCTACAAGCGCCGCTTTGTCCGGGTCTTATTTCCCTACCTGGCCGGTTCGGTCCTGTATATGCTCCACTATTCCTGGCTCACCGGCGACTGGAGCATCTGGCTGCCGATTTTAGTCTACCAGTTCTTTGGCTTTGGCATGGCGTCCTATCAGCTGTATTTTCTGGTGATTTTGCTGTGGTTTTATCTGCTGATGCCGTTCTGGCGGCCATTGACCCGCCGGATTCTACAACGCCCCGTGTTTTGGCTCGGCCTGCTGTTTATCGGCCAGATCGCTTTCAACTATTATTCCAGCTACAAGTTGCGCCCGAACTCCGGCCTTTTCTATCTCGACCTGCTGATCCAGTACCGGATGAGCTGGTGGATTGCGCACTATCTGTTTTTATTTCTGTTCGGCGCCGTATTCGCCGTCCGTTATCAAGAAGTCATGGAATGGCTCCGTCAGCGACGGCGGCAAGTCGGCCTGTTCTTTTCCCTTGCGTTGGCAGCGCTGCTGACCCAGTATTATTATTTGCTGCTGATCCGTCACTATTCGCTGGAGCAGGCTGTCAACACCGTGCATCAGCTCAGCCCCTGCGGCATGCTCTATACCCTGGCCGCCTGCCTGTACCTGATGCTGCGGTTTGAAGAACCTTTGCCGCCCTGGATCCAAAACATGCTAAAAACCGCCGGTCAGTATTCATACGGGATATTCTGGATTCATACCCTGCTGATCCACTATTTTTACCAAGGCTTGACCGCTCTGGGCTGGTCCATGACCGTACCGGTGACGATCGTCTTTTATCTATCAACCGTGTTGTCCAGCATTGGCCTGGTCCGGCTCGGCGCCGCAGTTCGCCGCCTGTTTTCACAGCAGAAACGTTAGTTTTCCCCGGTCCTCTTCAGACAATAGCAAGGGTTCGGATAACATTTTCTCGCGGGGCGCCCATTTTTTGGCGGCCCGTTTTCTGTTGTTGGCCCAAAAAATCAGCAACAACTGACAAAAACGCTGAATTGAACGGGCGTGCGGTTCAAAACGCGGATCCGCCGCCCAGGTCCGATACATCTCCTCGATCTTGTCGCCGGCTACCGCGCCCATGTCCCCATGCGCCGCCATATCGGCGATCCGGAGCGTCGCGAGGCAAACCAGCCGAATGATTCGCTGGCGCGGATTCTCCGGGTCGGGACCGGTTCCAAACTTCAGTTCATCATTCAGCTGCAAGCGTCCCAAATCCAAAAGCGGCCGAAACACGGGAAAACCGGCGGCAATCCCATGTTTGGTCACCGCCAGGGCCGCCACTTCGCCGACTTTTTCCACCACCGGCGCCCAATTTTCCGGCTCCTTCGTCCGCGCCGCGAACGCCAGCAACTCTTCCACCAGCAACGAAGCGGCCGGGCTTTCCGGGTTGAGGCAGGCCATGGCGGACACAGCGCGCCATTCGGTCAAAAAATTCGTGAGGAAAGCGTTTTTTCCTTCGACAGCGTCATATAGCGCCGACAGCGCCTCAAATAAGGCGGGGATTGCTTCGACGCGGTCATACCGCAAAATCCGGTGCAACCAGGAGTCCACCGTCTCCAGCATGGCTTCGCCGCTACCGGTTTTTGCCGCCCAAGCCGCCGTCCTGGAGACAATTTCGGCAAACCAAGCCCCATCATTACGACGCAAGGCAAAACGGCCCGCCCAGCCAGCGAATTTCGCGCCTGCCGGCAACAGCTCCCCGCTTGCCGGGCAGTTGGGATCGCTCAGCAACCCCAGCACCATTTCGGTTGTTTTTTGGGCCGGCTCAATCATCTTTTCCCGTGTGCAGGCAGCCAATACAGCGGTCATCTGCCCCAGAAGACCTCGCAAATCATCCGGACCGGACACTGCAAAAAAACGTCGCGTCCCTTCCAGCAATGTCAATGTCAGTTCTGGTTGTCGTGCATAAATCGCATGATGAATCGCCGCCGACATGTCACTCAGAGTTGTCGCCTTGGCAGCCGCCAGGTCGGGCACGGACTGAAGAGCCTGTTCAAATTCGCCGGCTGAAATCCGCTGCCGCAATACTTCCCAGCCGCTAACGGACATGGATCTCGCCTTTGTAAATCAGGCCGCGTTCGGTATCCGCCGTTATCACCATGCCATCCTCAAGATTTTCCATGGCATCTTCGACGCCGACGATCACCGGAATCCCAAAACTAACGCCAACAATGGCCGCCTGGGATGTCAGACCGCCTTCTTCGGCAATAATCGCTGCGGCTCGCGCCGCATCGGCCGCTATTTCATCCATCAGACATGGCACGACCAAAACCTGCCCCGGTTTAAACTTTTGGGCAAACTCGTCCGGCGTGGCGACCTTGCATACTTCGCCCGTGACTTTCCGCTGACCGATTCCCGTGCCTCGCAGCAGAACCTGTCCAACGGTGTGAACCCGGATCATATTGGTTGTCCCGGTGATCCCCACGGGTATCCCTGCCGTAATGACCACCAGGTCGCCGGTTTTCACCCATCCGGAAGCCATGGCTCCGGCGACGGCGTTGGACATCATCTCGTCCGTGTTGGACGATTGCGGGACAAACACTGGCATGACGCCCCAGAGCAGTAACATTCGCCGCACCATCTTCTCCTTGGGCGTCACAGCGACGATTACTGACTGCGGTCGGTACTTGGAAACCATCCGGGCCGTGTACCCGGACTCGGTGGACGTGATGATGGCCGCCGCGTTCAGCTCGTGCGCCACCTGAACGGTGGCATGGCTGATGGCGTCGGTGGTGGTAATCATATCGCAGGAAGCATTTCGGGCCAGGATCGTGTCGCCGTAGCTCAACGCCGCTTCGGTCCGGCGAGCCAATGTCGCCATGACCGTCACCGCTTCGACCGGATATTTTCCGGACGCCGTTTCCCCGCTCAGCATGATCGCATCCGTTCCGTCCAAGATGGCGTTAGCGACATCCGTCGCTTCCGCCCGGGTCGGCCGGGGATTGGAAATCATCGATTCCAGCATTTGAGTAGCCGTAATGACCGGTTTTCCCGTCATATTGCAGCGCCGGATCAGCATCTTCTGCATGATCGGCACGTCTTCGGCCGGGATCTCGACACCGAGGTCGCCCCGGGCGACCATGACACCGTCGGCGACCGTCAGGATTTCATCGATGTTCTTGACGCCGGCGGCATTTTCGATTTTGGCGATAATATGGCAATCCGCGCCTTTGGACTCCAAAACCCGGCGGATCGCCAGCACGTCGCCGGCCTTCTGCACAAAAGAGGCAGCAATAAAATCGATCCCCTGTTCGATGCCGAACAGCAAATCCTGGACATCCTGCTCAGACAGGAACGGCAGCCCCAATTGAACATCCGGCGCCGCCACACGTTTGAAATTGCTGACTTCCCCCGTATTCTCCACAGTAGTGAGGATATCCGGCCCCGACACTTTTTCAATGTGCAGACTGACCAAACCGTCCGACAGCAGAATCGTCTGCCCCGCCTGGACTTCCTGCGGCAAATTTTTGTAATTCACAGACACGATTTCCGCCGTGCCCGGGACATCGCGGGCCGTCAGCGTGAACAGCGCTCCCGCCTGCAGCGTCACTTTTTTGTCAAGAAAGGTTCCCATGCGAATTTCCGGTCCCTTGGTGTCCAGCATGATGGCCACCGGCGCTTTGACCGCCGCCGCCGCCTCCCGAACCTGCCGAATCCTGCGTCCGTGATCTTCGTGCGTGCCATGGGAAAAATTAAACCGGGCGACATTCATTCCCGCCCTGAGCATTGCTTCCAAAATTCCGGGTTGGTCCGTACTGGGCCCTACTGTACAGACAATTTTCGTTCTCTTCACTGGCATCCTCCTATATCGCTCAGGATCTCCCTCGCTTCTTCCGCTTCGGATTCCAGAGCCATCACTTCGAACAAACCGTCTCCCAGCATCGAAATCCCTGCAGGCCGAATGTCCGCCATCAACCCTTCGCTCTCCAACAGGCTCTTCAGCATGTCCGCCTGCGCCCGGTTCGCCGCAATATGAATGACTGTCCACATGTCGCCGTCCTCCGGTTACAGTTTGATTTGATACTTAGTCAACTTCTGATAAAAGCCGGAACGGTGAATCCCTAAAATTTTCGCCGCCTGGCTCCGGTTTCCGCCAGCCGCCTCCAGCGCTTTATATATAGCTTGTTTCTCTGCATCCTCCATAATTCCTGCAAGTTCCTGCGCCTTTTCCTGGTTCGTTGCTTCCACTTTCGCGCCGGACCGGCGCAGCGTCGGCGGCAAATGCTCCGGCAGGATATCCCCGACCTCATCCATCAGGTTTACCGACCGTTCCAGTACGTTTTCCAGCTCGCGAACATTGCCGGGCCAGTCGTAATCCATCAGCATCGCCATCGCTTCGGGGGAAACGCCGTCCACATCGAACTGGAGACTCCGGTTGATTTTTCGCAGCAATGCCTCGCATAATTCCGGCAAATCGTCCCGCCGTTCGCGTAGCGGCGGAATATGCAGGGCAATGATGTTCAGCCGGTAGAACAGATCCTGCCGGAACGTGCCCTGGCTCATCATCGACTCCAGATCCTGGTTCGTCGCGGCAATCACCCGGACGTCCACCGGTGTAATTTTGGTGCCGCCCACCCGTTCCACTTCCCTTTCCTGCAGCACCCGCAACAGTTTCGCCTGCATCGGCATCGACATATCGCCGATTTCATCGAGAAAGATCGTCCCGCCGTTGGCCAGTTCGAATTTTCCGGGTTTGCCGCCTTTGCGGGCGCCGGTGAAAGCGCCGTCCTCATAGCCGAACAACTCCGATTCCAACAGATTCTCCGGAATCGAAGCGCAGTTTATTTTTATAAACGGCCCATGGCGACGGCTGCTGGCATAGTGGACCGCCTGCGCGAACAGTTCCTTGCCGGTGCCGCTCTCGCCGGTGATGAGCACCGTTGATTTTCCCTTGGCCGCACGCAGAGCGATCATCTTGAGCCACTGTATCTTTTCGCCGGAACCGATGATGCTGTCGATCGTATATTTTCCGCCCTGCACTTTTTGCAGCTCTTCCTTGTAATACTCCAACTCGGACTGCAGTGAGGTCAGTTTTCGGGCCAGCACCCGCAAATCCTTGACGTCCCGGAACACCATCTTGCCAACGGCGCCAGTCACTTCCCCGTCCTTGAAAATGGGAATCCGGGTCACCACTGTGTTATGTTCGCCGATTTTCTGCATGTCGCAAATCTCCGCCTTGCCGGTCTGCGCCACGATATGCATGCGGGTATTCTCAATCACATCGGTGATGTGCCGGCCGACCGCCTTTTTGGGATCCGTATGCAAAAATTCTCCGTACGCGTCATTCATCATTGTCACATAGCCGTTCTTGTCGACCACCACGATGCAGTCGAAAATACTGTTGACGATCGAGTCGAGGGTGCTTTTGAGATCCTTGACTTCTTCGAGTTCGGACGCCACCTTCTGCAGTTCGGTGACATCCTGAAAAATGGCGACGGCGCCGACAATTTTGTTGTTCTTGATAATCGGCGAACGTCGGGTGATAATTTGGGAGTTGCCAAACTGAATTTTTTGGTTTAGCTGAACCTTGCCGGTTTGCAACACGCTCATGAATCCATTGGGGTCCGGCATCACGTCGACAACGGAACGCCCGATGACGTTTTCCGCCTTCATGCCGGTGATCGCCTGCGCCGCGGGATTAAACAGTGTCACAATCCCCACAGAATTTACCGCCATCACGCCATTGCTGGCGGAGTTTAATACCGCTTCAAATTCTTCGGCCATAAATACGGATTTTTCCGAGAGATACCGAACGAGATCCGTGCGGGTCACAAAACCGATCGGTTTGTGCTGCGCATTGACAACCGGAAAACGGCCATACTTGAAAATCAGGTTATTTTGCTGCAATTCCTGGATCAACATTGAATCCTTCAGTGTAAACACATCCGAAGTCATCACATCGCAGACCTTTTGGGCCAGGATGTCTTCCTGACGGGCGATCGCCTGGATCAGATGAGTTTTGGTCATCAGGCCGATCAACACGCCTTCGTCATCCACCACCGGTGCTCCATCAATGTTTTTTTCAAAAAAGATACGAGCGGCATCCGACAAAGAGATCCCTGAATTCAAGGTAATCAATTTTTGGCTCATCAAGTCCCGGACTCTCATGGACCATCCCCCTCATCCGCAAAATCGCCGTTGGAGTATTGCCAGCTGTCCATTCCGTTAGACATTCATGTCTAATTGTAACATAAAACAACAGACTCCGCATTGCACGGAGTCTGTTGTGGATTGATCCGGCGATGGCAATTCAGCCGATCAGATCGTGGCGGCTCCATCCACGCTCAGCACAGCGCCGTTAATGAATTTGGCGTCGTCGGATGCCAGGAAGGCGAAAGCCGCGGCAATCTCTTCCGGTTCGCCGAGACGACCGGCCGGAACTTTGACCAGAATTTTTTCCTGCAAAACTTCCATCGGAATCTTTCTCACCATGTCCGTACCGATGAAACCCGGCGCAACACAGTTGAATCGCAGACCATTCTTGGCCATTTCCTTGGCCCAGGATTTCGTCATGCCGATGACGCCCCACTTGCTAGCCGCATAGTTGGTCTGGCCGATGTTGCCATAGATGCCGACGATGGAGGAAGTGGTGAGAACGACACCGGACTTGTTTTCCAACATGTTGGGCAGTACGGCGGAAGTGCAATTGAACACGCCGGTCAAGTTAACGGCGATCACCGCGTCAAAAGCGTCCTTGGCCATTTTCTTCATCATGGCGTCTTTGGTAATCCCGGCATTATTGATAAGGACGTCAACCCGGCCAAAAGCTTCAATGGCTTTGGCAACCATCGCCTGGGCGCTTTCAATTTTGGTCACATCGGTTTGCACATAGATCGCTTTCCGGCCTTTGGCTTCGACTTCCTGCACCGTTCCCGATCCATCGGCGAAGTCCGCCACGACGATGTTTGCCCCTTCTTCGGCGAAGCGCAGCGCCGTAGCTTTACCAATCCCGCCAGCCGCTCCGGTAACAATGACAACCTTGTCTTTCAATCCTCTCATGATAGTTCCCCCTTTTCCTCACATTTTTTCTATGACTGTTCCGATGGCCGGCCCGCCGCCGACGCACAGGGAAGCAAGTCCAAACCGGACATCTCTTCGTTGCATCTCATAAATCAATGACACGATAATCCGCGCCGCCGTACAACCGACCGGATGGCCCAAACCAATTCCCGAACCGTTGGCGTTGACCTTTGCCATGTCCAGGTTCAGTTCGCGGTTAACCGCCAAGAACTGCGCGGCGAACGCCTCGTTGATTTCGTAATAGCCGATATCCTCGGGTGCGAGACCCGCCAGCTGGATTGCCTTGGGTACCGCGTAAGCCGGACCGATCCCCATGATTTCCGGCGGTACGCCGAAATTGGCCGTGGAGCGCAACCTGGCCAATGGGTTCAAGCCCAGTTCTTTTCCTTTATCGGCCGACACCAGCACCAGCGCGGCAGCGCCATCGTTCACGCCGGAAGCGTTCCCGGCGGTGACCGTGCCATCCTTTTTGAAGGCCGGTTTCATTGTCGCCAGTTTCTCGAAGGAAATGTCCG
>CAZRQI010000071.1:0-8141 GCA_964602025.1 uncultured Veillonellaceae bacterium | reverse complement strand
GAATATTTTAAAAATAATTAAATACTCAAGCAACATTGAGTCATTTTTTTGACAAAGTTTCTTTCGCCGACTAAATTTTACTTGGGTGCGGGCCTTTATCAACCGCCTACAATTGAATATTTTGTAAAAGCTCCCTACATGCGATACAATGAAAGAAAAGGCAGCGAGAGGAGTGTTCCGTCATGGAAGAATTGCAGCAACCCATTCTGGACTATTTTACCGCCCTGGGTTTTGAAGAGATCCCCATTGAAGAAGGACTTACCGCTCTGTCGTTTGAAGAAAGCCCAGAGGGCGAATATGTCCTGATCACCGACGAAAATGGCAGTCTGCCGCAAGCATTGACTGATCCCCTCATGCTCGCCTGCTATACCGCCGAAGGAGCATTCCTGTGGAGCACCGGCTTCAAAAACGCCGACCAATTCCGGGACATCTGGTCAACCGGCCAAACCTATGCGGAAAAATTGCAGGCGGCCCAACGCCATCGCGAAGAATTGACGGGAGCCACCCTGTCGGGGAAATAAACGCGCTGCTATAGGAAAGCCTTATGATTAGGAGGTTTTTGTCATGAATCGCGGGGTGTTTGAGTTTCGCGGCTCCGGCTTCGGTTACATCTGGCTGCTAGCCTGGACGCTTTTCCTCTCCGTCATCACCGGCGGGCTATTTTTCCCTTGGGCCTATTCCGCCCAGCAACGCTGGATCGCTTCGAACACATACCTGAATGGGCAGCCGCTGCAATTTGTCGGCACGGGAATCGGCTTTTTCTTCCAGTGGCTGCTCATCCTGGTACTTACGTTTATCACGCTGGGTCTCTATGCGCCTTGGGGGTATTGCCGTCTGAAGCGATGGGAAGTCGAAAACACGGTTCTGCCATAAGCAGGGCTTCCAGCACCCCGCCGCCGATCGCACGGGCTTTGTCGGAAATGGTCCAGCAATGCTTCACTTTTGCCCGAGGATCGACATCGCCGATTTTCATATTTTTTGTTACGGGAAGGCCTGTTCGCAGCAATCCCCGCAATACGCCGGCGATAGAGGATAATACCGGCGTATTTTCCACCGTTCCCAAAATTTCGCCGGCTGTTACGAACTCGCCGATTTGTTTTTGCGGTAGAAATATGCCATCGCAGGGCGCCGTCACCAGCCGTTCCAACGTATAGCCGCCGATATCGCCAGGGATTCCGGTATTGGGGGTCGCCGTCCCGGACTCGATCACCCGGCCGAGATCATGTCCCCGCATCGTTTCCACAACCCGGTGAACATCCACGCCGGCGGTAAAACCGGGACCGACGCCGATCACCACCGGTGCGTCATCCATGGCTGTACCGAGATTTTTTTTCGCCAAAATGGCGTCCACCAATCCCCAGGGCTGAAGTTGCCGGACAATTTGACAGGCCGGATCGACTAATACCGGAATCAGCCGCTCCCGCAGACAGCCGGCGACCTCGTCCGGCGTTGCCCGAACCGCCGTAACGCCTTCCACCGTCATTCGCCCTTCAAACACAGCGTTGGCAAACGCCACCGAACGCCGGATCACTGTCGGTTGGGCAATCTCCGTAATCAAAATGTCAAACCCGGATCGAAACAAGCGATGGGCGATTCCCGTCGCCAAATCGCCGCCGCCTTTGATGATGACAAGTCGGTTCACCAGTCCTCAACTCCTTTTGCGATCATGCAAAGAATAAAATGGGGTGAGCAGTATTTCATCCTTATCCTTCCGCCAGTTGCAGTTATCCCGCCAATCTCTTCCTGCGCCGCGGATCATCACCCTGATCGGCGGCGGCGGCAAAACCGGCCTGATGTTCCTGTGGGCCCGCTGTCTACGGGGACAGGGTTTTGCTGTCGTCACGACCACCACAACCAAAATGTGCAACGACACCCCGCCGGGATTCCGGATCACTCCCGCAGCCACCCTGGCGGCGGCGCAAATCATTTTGCAGGAATCCGCCGCTGAAATTCCGCTACTGATTGGCGACTACCTCGGCGCAGAAAACAAGCTTGCCGGAATTCCAGCCGATTGGGTGGATTCTTTGGGCCGGGATTTTCCCGCCACTTTTTTTCTTGCCGAAGGCGATGGTTCCGCCGGTCGTTCACTCAAAGCCCACTTGCCGCATGAACCGGTCGTTCCTGCCGCCACCGCACTACTGACGCCGGTGATCGGCCTCGACGTGTTGGGAAAACCGCTCGATTCCCGATATGTACACCGTCCGGAATTATTTGCCGAAAGGGTCGGAATGAATCCCGGCAAGCCCATCAACCCTGACGCCATCATGAAAATTTTGTTTGGCCCAAAGGGTTATTTGGCGAAAGTGCCGAAGACAGCCACCATCATTCCTTTTTTGAACAAGTTGGACACCCTGCCGCAGCCGGAAGTTGGCTTCGCACTCGCCCGGCAAATTCTAGCCATCAGGCATCCGCAGATCCTGTCGGTTTGGATCGGCAGCGTCCAGCAAAATCAAATTACGGAGTTATCATGATTATTGGTATCATTCTGGCCGCCGGTGCTGCCCGGCGGATGGGAAAACTCAAACAGTTGCTGCCTTTGGGCGGGAACCCGATGGTGTGGCATGTCGCTGACGCGGCTTGCCGCTCCCGGCTGGACTCCGTCCGAATCGTAACCGGCGCCGAATTCGCCGCCGTCTCGGCCGCAGTAAACGAACTGCCGCTGTCCGTGGTGGTCAACCCGGCGTGGCAACGCGGCCAATCGACCAGTCTGTCGGCGGGTCTGCGGGGACTGCCGGCGGAAACGACCGCCGTCATGTTTCTGCTGGCGGATCAGCCTCTGGTCACTCCGGAGCTGATTAACTCGCTGATCGAGGCCTTCGCGTCTTCGGCAAAAAGCATCATCTGTCCGGTCCATGGTGGACAGCGCGGCATGCCGGTCTTGTTTGCGATTCCAAAATGGCAAGACGCCCTGACCACGTTGGCAGGTGATCAGGGCGCCCGAAGCATTATCTCGGCCCGGCCTGAAGAAATATGCCAGGTAGCCGTGGATTCGCCGGAAGTTTTCCTGGATGTGGATACGATCGAAGATTATCGCCGCATGTGCGAACGGTTTCCAGATTTCCTTCAATAGTTTGCGCTGTACTTTGTATTGCCCAACGGCAACTGCGTCCGGAAAATTTTGTCGAAATGATAATAGGCGCCGGCTACCGCCGGTGCGGTCGGAATTGTGGCAATCTCACCGATCCCCTTGGCACCGTAAGCGAGCGTCGAGGGATTTTTTTCGATCAGTTGGATCTTGATCTCCGGCATATCGGTAGAACGAAACAGGCCCAATGTGCCGAACTTGGCCGTCGGCACCCCCCGTTTCAACGGAAAGTCCTCCTGAAGGGCATACCCCAGCCCCATCGCAATCGCGCCCTCAATCTGCCCTTCAATCGTGGTAGGGTTGATGGCCCGGCCCACATCATGCGCCGCCACCACTTTACGAAGCCAGCCTGTTTCATTCAGGCACACCACCTGGGTCGCATAGCCGAACGCCACATGGTTGACCGGATGGAGTTTGTCGGAATTCAGCGGGTCTGTCTTCCCCGTATACTCACCACGAAACTCACGGCCCTCAAGAGCAGGCAAGTCACTCTCGCGAAGCGCATCAGCCAAAGCCAATGCCGCCTGACGAACCGCCTCGCCTGTGAACAAAGTCTGCCGTGAAGCCGTAGTGGTGCCGGCATTCGGCGTCACATCGGTATCCGGCGCATGCATGACAACCGCTTCAGCCGAGACCGGCGCGGTTTCACAGACAATCTGCCGCAAAATCGTCGCCAGCCCCTGCCCGACACAGGCAGCGGCCGTCAATATTTCCACCTTGCCCTCGCGGATCCGCAAGATAGCCCGGCCCGTATCCGGCACGCCGACGCCAAGCCCCGTGTTTTTCAGGGCGCAGGCTATCCCGGCGATTTTTGCGGACTCATATTCGTCCTTGACGGCAAGCAATGTATCTTTGATCGCGGTGCTGTCATCGGCGATCTGCCCAGTCGCCATGACCGCGCCCGGCTCCAGGGCATTGCGATAGCGGATTTCCCAAGGGCTCAGGCCGGTCAGGTCCGCCAGCAGGTTCAGGTTCATCTCGCTGGCAAATGTCGCCTGCGGCACGCCGAAACCGCGGAAGGCGCCGGCCGGCGGATTGTTGGTATACACCGCCACCCCGCTGATCTCCACGTTCGGAATGGAGTATGGACCGGACACATGCGTGCAGGCCCGCTGCACGACCGGGCCGCCCAGGGAGGCGTAAGCGCCGGTATCCGCCACGATCCTCGCTTTCATAGCCACCAGTTTTCCGTCATGGTCGGACGCCGTCGTCAGCGAAATCTCCATCGCATGCCGTTTTGGATGCACACGGATGCTTTCTTGCCGACTCAATGTCAATTTCACCGGTTTCCCGGTTTTTTGCGTCAACAGGGCCGCATGGTGCTGAACTGAAAGATCTTCTTTGCCGCCGAATGCACCGCCAACCAGTTTGCCGACGACTCGGACCTGGCTCTCCGGCAAACCCAGCGTGGCGGCAATCCCGTGAAAATCATCGTATACGCTTTGGCTGGCAATATAGACCGTCATTCGACCATCCGCCCCCGGTACGGCCAGAGCGCTTTCCGGTTCCAGGAAAGCATGCTCCGTCGGCGGCGTCTGATAACTCCGCGTGACCACATGAGCTGCTCCGGCGATGGCCTGCTGCACATTGCCCCGCGAAAACTCCACCTTGCTCAAAATATTGCCGTCCGGATGCAAATTTGGCGAATCCGCCGCCATGGACGCCTGCGGCGATAACACCGGCGGCAATTCTTCATACTCCAGACGAATCATTTGCACTGCCTGTCGGGCGATTTTTTTTGTCTTCGCCGCGACAATCGCCAATGCATCGCCGATATAGCGGGTTTCCTCGCCAATGGCGATCATGGCCGGCCAGTCATGCTTCAGATGTCCCCACAGACGTTCGCCGGGAATGTCCGCAGCGGTCATGATGGCTGCCACACCCTCCAGCTCTAGCGCCGCCGCCGTATCGATCGCCAGGATTTTCGCCCGGGCGACTGGCGCTCTCAGCACTGCAGCTTGAAGCATGTCCGGCACTTTCATATCGTCGACATATTCACCGGTTCCCAGCACCTTGGCCGCCGCGTCGACCCGGGCTGCTCGTTCGCCGACCTTCACTGTGGCCAGGCAGGGCACGACCGTTTCTCCCCGCAGGGCAGCCGCCGCCATCAAAATCGCTTTCTCGATCTTGACATAGCCGGTGCAACGGCAGATATTGCCGCGCAAAGCTTCCTTGACCCGAGCCGGTGACGGATCCGGGTCCTTGTCCAGCAGTGCTTTTGCACTGATCACCATTCCTGGTGTGCAGAAGCCGCACTGCACTGCTCCAGCTTCCGCGAACGCCCAGGTATAAATCTGTTTTTCTTGTTCCGTCAGCCCTTCGACCGTCAACACGGATTTTCCGTCCACACGGCTTAGAGTCTGCAGGCAGGCCCGCATGGCCAGTCCGTTGATCAAAACCATGCAGGCGCCGCAGGCGCCTTCGCCGCAGCCATTTTTCAAAGAGGTCAGACACAGCGTTTCGCGCAGATACTCCAGAAGATTTTCATCTTCCGCCGCTGTGATGGGCTGCCCGTTCACCGTAAACCGAAACATCAGCTTTCCTCCCCGTTTGTCACCCGCCGGCGCGGCAGATACTCACCCAATGGCCCGGACTGTACCGCCCCGTCTTGCACAACGAGGTTTCCCCGCAACCAGACTTGCCGTACTGCACCCACCTGTTCCATTCCTTCGTACGCATTGTAATCCACATTTTGGAGTTGGGTCCCGACCGTGATCGTTCCACGCCGGAGCGGGTCCCAAACCACAATATCCGCATCACCGCCGACGCCCAAAAAGCCTTTGCGGGGATATAGGCCAAACAATTTCGCCGCATTGGTGGATACAACCGCGATAAAATCCGTAAGGCTGAGCCTTCCCGCCGCCACGCCTTGCGTATACAACAAGCCGAACCGATTCTCCACGCCGGGTGCGCCATTGGGAATTCGGGAAAAATCCTGCCGCCCCAGTTCCTTCTGGCCGGTAAAATTGAAAGAGCAGTGGTCCGATCCCACACAGGACAGGGAATGGTCGGCAAGCCCCTGCCACAGGATCGGCTGATTTCCCTGATGCCGCAGCGGCGGCGACATGACATATTTTGCGGCTTCAAAGCCTGGTTGGCGATAGAGACTCTCATCCAGCAGCAAATACTGCGGACAGGTTTCGGCCGTCACCGGCTGCCCCTGCCGTTGGGCCGCCTGAATCAGGCGAAGGGCGCGGCCGGTGCTGACATGGACGATATAGAGGGGACAGCCGGCGATTTCCGCCAAACAGAGCGCCCGATACACCGCTTCGGCCTCAACCGGTTCGGGACGGGTCGCCGCGTGTTGGTCGGGCGTTGTTCGGCCGGCTTTTTTGGTGTCGCTGACCATTTGCGCGATCACATCGCCATTCTCGCAATGCAGGCAAACCCGCAACCCGTGTTCCCGACACACGCGCATCACTCTCAGCAGGCATGCATCGTCGACCTGCAGGATATCCTTATACGCCAGATACAGTTTGACAGAACTGACCCCATGCGTCCGCGGCAGTTCCGCTAGTTCCGCCAGCACTTCCTCCCGGCAATCGCACATCGCCATGTGAAAACCGTAATCGGTGAAGCTGCCGACCCGGGCCTTGCCATGCCAATCGGTCATTGCCGCAGCCAGACTGCCGCCCCGGCTTTGCGTAGCATAATCAAGGACAGTCGTCGTGCCACCGCTCAGGGCCGCCCGGGAGCCGGTGTAAAAATCATCGGCGGTCACCGTAGCGCCGGTGTCCAGGTCAAAATGAGTATGCGGATCGATTCCGCCGGGAAACAGGTAACAACCGGCGACATCGACGACTTCATCGCCGGCAACGGCCAAGTCTCTGCCAACTCGTTCAACGACCTCCCCTTCGATCCGGAGGTCGGCTTGCTCGACGGTATCAGCGTTAACGATTGTTCCGCCCGTTAATACGGTACCCATATTCTTACCTCTTCATGGAGTTTACCGCAATCAATTCAGAAGGGTTTCCAACCCCATAATAGTCCGTCAGTTTATCGCTGGATCGCCTGTACCGGGCAGCGGCTTACGCACAGACCACAGCCGAAACAGGCCTGTGAATCGATGGTCGCCACTTTTTCCTGCAGCTGGATCGCCTGGTAGGGACAACTCCGGATGCAATTGCCGCAACCGATGCAGCGACCCGCTTCAACGACCGGCGGAACGGCTTCGGTCGTAAACGAGCGTTCCTGCATCTTGCGCAGGCTCAGGCCGATAATCTCATTGACGGCGGCATACCCATGGCTATCCAAAAAAGCATTGAGTTCGCCGGCGATTTTTCCATACACGGATGGTCCTTTCAGGATCGCCTCCGTACAGATCTGTACCGCTGAAGCGCCTGCCATCAATAATTCCGCCGCATCTTTACCGCTGGCCACGCCGCCGACGCCGAAGATCGGGATCTTCACCGCGCGGGCCGCATCAAAAATGCACCGCACCGCCAGCGCCTTGATCGCCCGGCCTGAAAGCCAGCCGTAACCGGTTTGGCTGCCCATGAGCGGCAAGCCGGTTTCCACGTCGATCCCCATGCATGGACCGAAGGAATTGATCATGACCAGCGCATCCGCTCCGGCCGCTTCCACCGCCAACGCAATCTCCTGGATGTTCGGGTGCGGACTCATCTTCACAAACACCGGCACATCGACCGACTGTTTCGCCGCCCGGACCGTATCGGTGATCGGCGTCAGGTCATTGCCAATATAGTGGCAGGACAATTCCAACGCGTCGGCAAAGGGCCGCACCAGTGGAGCCAGTTGCCGGATCTGTTCCGCAGTGTAGCCGAGTCCGACGATCAGCGGAACGCCGGCGGATTTGGCGATCGCATACTCTTGCGCAAGCCACTGCTCCTTCGGCAGTTCCGACCACAGTTCGGTATTCAACATGCCAATCTGGACGTCGGCCATGCAAGGTCGCGGGACCTGCGCCGGTTCGACGGAAATCGTTTTGCTGACGATAGCAGCAGCGCCGCCTTTGACAGCGGCGACACACGCGGCGCCATCGCGCACGGGAGGTCCTGCCGCCGGCATCAGCGGCGCTGCAAACTGGAGACCACAA
>CAZRQI010000070.1:6891-8292 GCA_964602025.1 uncultured Veillonellaceae bacterium | reverse complement strand
GCCAGCGCATTTACGCCTCTTTCGAGGGATCGGCGGGCTTCTTCATCAAATAAAATCTTTTTGGCCATTCTAGTTTACCTCCTCAAATCAATTCGGGGTCAATTATTCAACGATAGCGAGAATATCGCGTTCGTTGAGGATCATCAGTTCTTCGCCGTCCAGTTTGACTTCGGTTCCGGCGTATTTCGAGAAAATGACTTTTTGACCAACCTGTACTTCCAACGCCACTTTTGTTCCATTGTCCAAGGTTTTGCCAGAGCCAACAGCGATGACTTTTCCTTCCTGGGGTTTTTCTTTAGCGGTATCCGGCAGTACGATGCCGCTCTTTGTTTTTTCTTCCCGCTCGAGGGCTTTAATCAGGACGCGATCTCCCAACGGTTTGATTTTGTCAGACATTGCGTTTTCCTCCCTTAGTGCTGATGATTTTTTGTTTGTTAGCACTCACATTAATCGAGTGCTAATTCCTTTATCATAGTAACCAATCTGCCCAAAAAAATCAAGAGCTCCCGAAGAAAAATTTTCAGGAGCCCTGTCGTCATTTGGTTATCTCGTTACAATAGGTACGTCTTTTACGTCGTCGGTATTATTGAAGATCCGTTTGCAAGATGCGGCGGCCCCAGAAATAAATAACGATTGTCAAGCCAATGCTCGTCCACATGGCAAAAGAAAATTCCGCCGGCAGGGGCAATCGCGGATGCACGCCCAACAGCCAGTCGGCATAATCGTTCGTTAAAAACCAAGTCATGGCAAGGCCATACATCAGCGGCAACGCCGGTAATTGACGCCGGTAAATGAGGCCTTCGGCCAACAAGCCAAGATGACTCGCCACCAGCAGCCAATCCTGTCCGTCCGGTTGACTGCCCGGTGATAAAATATACTGCCCCAGCACCACAACTGTCCATACGCCATACTTCAACGAACCGAGCACCGCAACCCAGGCGATGACCGATTTCGCTCCCGGTTGCCAGGGGTCCCCTTGCCGCACCCACCATAAAAAAAGCAGAAAGAACAGGGAAGTCAATGGACAGTCCGGTGTCAGCGGCCAAAAATACCACGGAGTCTGAGCCAATTGTTCCCGATACCAAACCAATCCCCAAACCGTCCCGACGGCATTGAATCCCACCAACAGCAGCAATACATCGCGCCGGAGCAAAAAACGCCTCATACCGGTCCAGCCGCCGGCCGAATTTCCCGCACCGGCACTCCGCCCCAAAAGGAATGCGGCGGAATGTCGCGGTTCACCAAACTCATTGCGGACACAGTTGCGCCTTCGCCAATGATGACACCAGGCAGAATCGTACAGTTCGCGCCGATGGTGACATCCTTCTCGATGATCACCCGGCCAATCCGCCATTCCCTGACCAGAAACTCGTGGCCCAGCACGGTGGTATTATAGCCGAT
>CAZRQI010000070.1:0-6791 GCA_964602025.1 uncultured Veillonellaceae bacterium | reverse complement strand
CCCTGCCTACCTGGTTTTCTTTTTGGCGGCTTCAATGATGGATTCCGCCACTTCACGAATCGATTTCCGTTTCGCCATACTGTATTGCTGAATTCGTCGAAAAGCCTCCTGTTCACTCAGGTTATAGGCATCCATCAGCAATCCTTTGGCCCGGTCCAAAATCTTTCGGGTTTCCAGCGAATTTCGCAGATCAAGCAGTTCCTGTTCGATCTCCAGATACTCCTGGAAACGGGACAGAGCGATCTCCATCGCTGGAAACAGATTGCTTTCCTTCACCGGCTTGACGAGATACGCCAACACTCCGGAATCCTTGGCCTTTTCAACAATCTCCTTCTGGCTGTAAGCTGTCAGCAGCAGCACCGGGGCCAATTTCTCATTGGAAATGATCTTGGCGGCGGCAATGCCATCCATCTCCGGCATCTTTATATCCATGATCACCAGATCCGGTTTGTGCTTCCGGGTCAATTCCACCGCTTTCAAGCCATCTACCGCTTCCGCAACCACTTCGTGCCCGGCTTCTTCCAACAGTTCTTTAAGGTCCATTCGAATGATTGATTCGTTGTCCGCAATTAACACCCGCAAATTTTCCATCATCATTCTCCCTTCGTATCACGGGGTATCGTAATCACTGCATGAGTGCCATTTGAGCTAAACAACTCGAAGGTTCCGCCCAGATCGGTTTCAACCAGTGTTCGAACGATCTGAATGCCGAGGCTTTTCGTTTTCGTCCGGTCAAAATTGGGCGGCAACCCAATCCCGTCGTCAAAAATCTCCAATCGATAGGCGGCGTCCGTTGCGACAGATAATTTTAGTCCTATCATACCACTTTGACGACCTACAAAACCATGTTCAATCGCATTCTGCACCAGTTCATTGACCATCAGCGCAAGGCTGCTGGCTTTTTCCGACGGCAGAACAACCGGCTCCGCCTCAAATATTTTTTTAATTGCAAAGCCCGGTTCCACCATGCTTTCAATCACCAGATCAAAAATATTGCGGGCCACTTCCGCAACATTGATCACTTCTTCATCTTGCTGCGACAAAAATTCATGGACCAGCGATATGCTGAGAATCCGGTTGACGCTCTCTTTCAATGCCGCCCGGACTGCCGCCGATTCGCTGCGTCGGGCCTGCAACCTGAGCAGACTGGCGATCGTCTGCAGATTGTTTTTCACACGATGGTGAATTTCCTGGATAACCGCTGCTTTGACCAGCAGTTCCTTTTCCTTTTTCCGCAGTTGTGTAACATCGGCAATAAAGATCAACATACGGGTCGTCTTGCCATTTTGCACTACCGGAATTGCTTTTTCCGACAAAACCAATCCGCCAATTTCCATTTCCATTTCCTGTGGCTGTCCGGTGATATTCGCCTTGCCTGCCAATCGCAGGTGCAAAGCCCGCTCGTGCACACGCCGTCCCAAGAGCCTGCCGACGCCCAGCAAGCGATAAATTCCCGCAGCCGCCGCATTGGCATAAATAATCTGACCCCGCTCGTTGACGGCTAAAATCCCATCCTGGGAAAAGACCGGTCGATAAACGAGCGCGTTTTGTGGATCGTAATCCGAAATCAGCAACATATAGACGGTTTCCAATAAAATCTGATGATCGGCGCCGGTTTCCTCACCGCTCAACTCAAAACTGAGCACGGCAAGGATCTTGCCCTTGGCGGTACGCACCGGAAAGGTCTCCATGAATAAAGGTTCCATTCCCAGCGCCCATTCCCGCTGTCCGGCAATGTGATCGCCAGTCTCGATGGTACGCCACAGGAGAGGCTCCTCACTGGCTGAGAAAGTCGAGCCAATCGAATTGCCGCGTTGTGGCGAAAGACCGGACCGGGAGCGCACCTGTCCCGCCAGCATGAGTTTGTTGGAACGCCCGACCCGAACGTATAGACTGACCTGGGCATGGGAGATATCGCCGGCCAACTCCAGCCGGGCCTGAATCTGCTCCAGCAACAGAATTTCTTGTTTGGTCAGCGCTCCCGATCGACGAAAATGTTCTTCCAGAATGGGCATCATTCGATTCTCTCCTTGCTGGTTGCCAACTAACTTTTGTGAATAATCCACGAGTTATCCTCGGCTTATCCACAATATCAACAGGGTTATCCACAGGGTCTATGTCCAATACTACGGGTTTTCAAGCATATAGAATTCATCTGTCCACAAATTGTTTATGCAGTTTTCCACCCAACGGCAAACTCGGAACCGCGTTTAAAGAAAGGTCGGCAATGTCTCCGGATCGCCACTGATAATAAGCTCTGCAGCCAATCATAGCGGCGTTGTCCGTGCACAAAATAATGTCCGGATAATAAAACCGGACACCTTCAGAATCGCATTTTTCCTGCAGTCTGTTACGCAGGCATTTATTGGCCGCCACGCCGCCAGCCAGAACAAGTTTCGCGCATCCGCAGCGTTGCACAGCCTGCATTGCTTTCTGTGCAAGAATTTCCACCACCGCGAACTGAAAAGAAGCCGCTATGTCGGCAGCATTCACCAAGTCTTTCCGTTGAGCGGCCGTATGCACATAATTGATCACCGCCGACTTCAATCCACTGAAGCTAAATTCAAAAGAATCCTCGCCGGCAAATGAACGGGGAAAACTGATCGCCAGAGGGTCGCCGGTTGCCGCCAATGCTTCCACATGCGGCCCACCCGGATACGGCAGGCCCAGTAACCGGGCAACTTTGTCGAAGGCTTCTCCGGCGGCATCATCCCGGGTCTGCCCCAGTAAATGAAAGGACGAATAATCCCGCACATGAACGAGAGAAGTGTGACCACCCGACACCACCAACGAAACAAACGGCGGCTCCAGATCAGGATGCGTCAGCAAAGCCGCCGACATATGCCCCTCCAGATGATGTACGCCAATCAGGGGGATCCCGGCCGAAAAAGCCAGGGCTTTGGCCGCCGCCACCCCCACCAGCAGCGCCCCCACCAAACCCGGGCCAAAAGTTACGCCGATGGCGGTCAGATCAGCCAGTTTTACTCCCGCTTCCGACAACGCGTGATCGATAACGGGAACCACATTCTCGACATGTCGGCGAGAAGCCAGTTCCGGTACTACACCGCCGTATTTTTGATGAACGGGAATCTGGGAAGAAATTATATTGGACAGAATCCTTCGGCCATCTTCGATGACCGCAGCGGCTGTTTCATCGCAACTGGTTTCCAGTCCCAAAACCAGCTGGCTCAAAGCTTTTCACACCACAAAATCAGGGCGTCCTCCTTGGTTTCCGAATAATAATTTTTCCGAATTCCAGCTTCCACGAACCCCAGCTGCTGATACAGATGGCGGGCTGCCGCGTTGGAAACCCGTACTTCCAGGGTCATGGATTCCATATCATTTTCCCGGGCCAATTCCATCAATTTTTGCATCAATAGACGGCCGATCCCTTCCCGCCGGCGTTGACCGCTTACCGCGACATTAGTTACGTGAGCCTCGTTGATGACCAGCCACGTTCCGGCATAACCGACAATCTCGTCGTTTTCTACCGCCACGATGTAACGGGCCAAACGATTCTGCGCCAGCTCTTCCTCGAAAGCCGAACGGGACCATGGTGTCAGAAAAGAATCGTGTTCGACCGCCATCACGCCATCCACATCCGTCATAACCATCGGCCGCACGGTAATCAATTCGTTCATGGCCGGCACCCCTGGCGTTTTTCCCACAACTCTTCGGCTTCCGCCCGCCGAACATACAGCGGATTCAGTTCAGCGGCATCCACCGCCAGCCCCGCCTGAAATTTGGCCAAACCCAAAAAACCAACGCAAGCGGCCCGCGGCATCACTGCAGGTTCCGGCGCCAATACGACCTTGCCGCAGCTTTCCCCGGCCAATCCGGCATGCTCATGAACCGATTCGCCGCATACCATCACCGGCTCCGGCAATTCCGCCAGTTCCTGGAATGCTTGAGATGCCGGCACGATCCGTACCGGCCAGATTTCTGTCAGGCCTCCCTCGCGCCACTGGTACAGGGCCTGATAAACCCGGCCTTTTTGCGCATCCAACAAAGGCGATACCCAGCCGATTACGGACGGGCAACCATACGCCAGCGCCTCCAGTGTGGGAACGCCGACAATCGGTTTTTGCCAGGCATAAGCAAGTGTCTTTGCGGTTGTCAGACCGATCCGCATTCCCGTAAAAGACCCGGGGCCGATGCTTACCGCCACAGCTTTCAATTCCGTAGGCGGGACATCGCCCAGGCTGAATAAATTCTTGATTTGGGGCATTAAACGCTCTGAATGGGTATTACCGGTCTGAACGTTAATTTCCGCCAAAACCCGTCCGGACTTTATCAAGGCGACGCCGGATACGGGGGTCGCCGTTTCGATTGCCAAAATCAGAACAGGTCACTTCCTTCCAAACGGTTCAAATATCGCGAACCTCTGGCGTCAATCCTCACGAATCGTTCCTGATCATTTGCCCCCGACAACAGTTCCACGCGGATATGTTCCGAAGGCATTTCCAGCGGAAAACGATCCGGCCATTCAATCACCGCCACGCCGTCGCCGCCAAGAAATTCCGCGAACCCGATATTATCCAGTTCTTCGGCATCTTCCAGGCGGTACAGGTCAAAATGGTATAACGGCATTACGCCGTGATAAACATTGAGTAATGTAAACGTCGGACTCGTAACCAAATCCGTGACCTGCAATCCTTCAGCCAGCCCTTTGACAAACTCGGTTTTTCCTGCCCCCAGATCTCCCTGCAGCAACAGTACATCGCCACTGACCAAACATCGGGACAATCGTCGGGCCAACGCCCGGGTCTCAGTCGGCGATGCGCTGACAATTTGTCGCATAACGTCCATCCGCCTTTCTGAAAAGTAGTATACCATAAAAACAAAAAACTTGCGTTGGCACAAGGAAAATGTAACATTCGTGCTTAATACAATATATATCAGGAAAGTGAGGCGATGTTTCTTTGCGACCCACTCAGGCCATTATTGATTTAGCCGCAGTCCGGCACAATGTCCGGGCAATTCGGGCGAGTTTGCCGCCGGCAACGCGGTTGATCGCCGTTGTGAAAGCAAATGCATACGGGCACGGAGCCATTCCCGTCAGCCGGGCGGCTCTGGGCGCCGGCGCCGACTGGTTGGCCGTCGCCATTCCCGAAGAAGGAATCGAACTGCGCGCTGCCGGAATTCGCGCACCAATCCTGGTTCTCGGCTTGACCTTGCCGGAGCAGGCTTCATTATTCGCCGAATATGATCTAACTGCGACAGTGGCATCTATCGAAGGCCTGGAAGTTTTCCATAACATCGGTCGAACAAAAAAGCTGCCGATTCGCGTCATGCTCAAAATTGACACCGGAATGGGACGCATCGGGATTATGCCAAAGAATGTCGTGGAATTTGCCCGCCAGGCCCAATCCTTGTCCGGTTTGACGGTCCAAGGCCTATTCACGCATTTTGCCACGGCCGATGAACCCGACACCACGTTTACAATGACCCAACTAACCAACCTGAAGCAGGCGCTTTCCGCCCTGCACGACGCCGGAATCGAAATGCCGGTCATTTCCGCAGCCAACAGCGCCGCCACGGATTCTTATCCCGTCGCCTACTTTAACGCGGTTCGCCCGGGAATCATCCTGTATGGACTGCCGCCGGATCCATCCATGTCCCTGCATCTCAAACTAAAGCCCGTCATGTCGCTGGGCACCCGGATTGTTTTCATCAAGCATGTACCCGCCGGCACTCCCGTGAATTACGGTCGCACGTATTTAACGCCAAAACCGACCTGGCTGGCTACTCTTCCCGTTGGCTATGCCGACGGCTATAGCCGGCATCTGTCCAACAAGGCGGAAGTACTGGTCCACGGAATCCGCCGACGAGTGGTTGGGCGAATTTGCATGGATCAGACCGTTATCGATCTCGGGCCCGATTGTGATGCGGTCGTCGGCGACGAAGTTCTCCTCTGCGGTCAACAGGGCCGGGAAGAAATATCCCTGACCGAACTGGCCAATCTCGCCGGAACGATCAATTATGAACTGGCGTGCGGCATCAGCCCTCGAGTCCCGAGAATCTACAAGAACGGCTATTGATTGGAGACCCTGTGCCTTTCAGAAAATTTTATGCCTGCCCGCAAGCTGGGCAACAGATTGAAGGGGTTGCGCTGAAAACGCAAATTTTCAGCGCAGCCCCTTTGTAATCTCGCCGTTTATTTTCTTTTGTCCTGTAAAAATCGGTTCGTTCTTACAGAGGCGTTTTCTCTGAGATTGTAGTAATAAATGGGTAATCATGGCGGTGATAGATCCCTTTGGGAAATACTTGGTTTCCAGGCGACAATTTGTCGACATCCACCGTACTGCAGATCACCACACCTCTGGCTTTATCCACCCGCGCATCTGCATAATTTTTCAAGGTGATCAGTTTCCCCTTTTCATCCATGTCAACAGAACCCCAGCTTTCAGCAGCAGTTGCCTTTTTTCGCCCGGGTCCAGGTAATGGGGTTGATCGCCATGGCACCGGGCAATACGACGGGATTTTTTCCTGCCACTTGCGGCGCTTCCGTATTGTAGGAGATGATCACGCCGATATCCTTTGCTCCTTTGGCAAATTTATAGGGCGCATAAATATTCCCCACCGGGTCAAAAGCTGAAGCCTGGAACGCCAACGCCAACGCCAACTGGGAATACTTCAACATGATCAGTAAGGTTGGATCGCCAACGCCGCAACTTCTGCCTTGCAGTCGCGCGAAGGACTGAGTCCTTTGGCGCGAACACTCTCAAGTTCTGACTTGACTGCCTCCAGATCGGCGCGAAATTCCGCATTGGCATGAAGTCTGGCTACCG
>CAZRQI010000069.1:0-8297 GCA_964602025.1 uncultured Veillonellaceae bacterium | reverse complement strand
TAAACCCGGTCACCCTGTCGTGACAAACCTCAATCTGCATGTCAATAAAGGCGAGATCCTGGTGCTGATCGGCCCGAGCGGCTGCGGCAAAACGACAACCATGAAAATGGTCAACCGGCTGGTGGAGCCGACTGCCGGCAAAATCCTGATCAACGGAGAAGATATCAGTGCGCAAAACCCCGTAGAACTTCGCAAAAACATCGGCTATGTCATCCAGAACATCGGTTTGCTGCCACATATGACGATTGCCGAAAATGTGGCGTTGGTCCCTAAATTGAAAGGGTGGAACAAAGCCGATTATCTGCAGCGGGTCGACGAACTGCTGCGCATGGTCAAATTGCCGCCGGAAATATATGCCCAGCGCTATCCGCAGGAATTGAGCGGCGGACAACAGCAGCGGATCGGCGTAATCCGGGCCATGGCCGCCGACCCGCCAATCATCCTCATGGATGAACCGTTCAGCGCCCTGGATCCCATCAGCCGGGAGCAGCTTCAGGACGAACTGCTGCGATTACAGGAGACGGTATCTAAAACCATCCTGTTTGTGACGCACGACATTGCCGAAGCCCTGAAAATTGCCAGCCGGATCTGCCTTCTCAAAGACGGCGACATCGTCCAGCTGGGAACGCCGGAACAGATTTTACGCCACCCGGCCAATGATTTTGTCCGAGATTTCATCGGCGAGAACCGCCTCCGCAGCGAAGACAGTCTGCCTACGATCGCGGAGGTCATGAAACCGCCGGTCACATCCCGCCCGAACCGGGGATTGGCGGAAGCAACGATGCTTATGCGCAAACAGAAAGTCGACACACTACTCGTCGTGGATGCCCACCGACAACTGCTGGGAAAGGTGACTATGTGGGACATTCACAACCGCTTCCAGAACGAAGCGATCCTGTTGAAAGACCTGTTGCGGCCGGTTCTCTACAAGGTCGCTCCCCAAGATTCGCTGAAGGAAGCCCTGCAGATTATCAGCCGCCACGCAATCGCCTACCTGCCAGTCGTCACGGATCAAAACGAACTCGTCGGCGTCATCACCCGTTCCTGCCTTGTCGACGTCATGGCCGAGCGCTGGCTCGACAGCGAAACAATCACTCTACAGGAGGTGGTTCCCCATGTGGACCAGTCTGCTTGAAATCTTCGCCGCCCGCTTCAACGACATCCTGCTTGCCTCCTGGGAGCATCTTCAACTGACTCTGATCTCGTTGTTTCTGGCCAATCTGATCGCCATCCCCGTCGGCATCTTTCTGACCCGGCGCCGAAACTGGGCGGAACCGGTCATCGGCGTGACGGCGGTCTTCCAAACCATACCGAGCCTGGCCCTGCTGGGCTTCATGATTCCGCTGCTTGGAATCGGCAAAGTTCCGGCCATCGTCGCCCTGACCATTTACGGATTGCTGCCAATCCTTCGCAACACGTACACCGGCATCACCGGGGTCAACCCGGCGGCGATTGAGGCCGGAACCGGCATGGGAATGACTTCGCTGCAAATCCTGTGCATGATCGAACTGCCAATGGCCTTGGCCATCATCATGGCCGGCGTCCGGACCGCAACCGTCTTGATTGTCGGGGTGGCCACGCTGGCGGCATTGATCGGCGGCGGCGGTCTCGGCGAGTTGATCTTCCGGGGAATCGCGATGGCCAACTCTCCTCTGATTCTGGCCGGCGCCTTGCCAGCTGCCGCTCTGGCCGTATTTTTCGACTTTGCGCTCAAGCATCTCGAGTACCGGACCCAGCCCGGCATTCTAGCAAAAAAATAACCCATGTCGAAAACCACACTGATGAAATGAAGGAGTGAATTTATGAAAAAGAACATTTTTCTGGTTAGTTTGGTGATTGCCGCCCTGCTGCTGGCCGGCTGCGGCGGAACGGCGGAAAAGAAACAAAACCAGGTGACTGTCGGCGGCAAGAACTTCACCGAACAGGACATCCTGGTTTACATGATGAAATACATGCTGGAAGGCAATACCAATCTTAAGGTCGAAACCAAAGCCTTTCTCGGCGGAACCAACATCGTGGCCCAGGCCCTCGATCGCGGCGACATTGACCTGTACGTCGAATATACCGGAACGGCCCTGATCAACCTGTTGGGACAGCCGGTGATCAACGACCCGCAGGCCGCCTATGACAAGGTGAGGTCAATCTACAAAGAGAAAAAGCGCCTGGAATGGCTGCAACCGCTGGGCTTTAACAATACCTACACCTTGACCATGCGCAGCGACGAAGCCAGTCGGCTCGGCATCCAAAAGATCTCCGACCTGGCCGGCAAAACCGAAACCCTCTCTTTGGGCTGCACCGCCGAATTCCTGGAGCGCCCGGACGGGATCAAGGGCCTGGAAAATAAATATGGGTTTAAATTCAACAAAACCAGCTCGATGGATCCCGGCCTGACCTACGCCGCCGTCCGCGACAAAAAAGTCGATGTCATCGACGGCTTCGCAACCGATGGTCGCATTCCCGCCTTTAACCTGCTAGTCCTGGAAGACGACCGGCAGTTCTTCCCCCCCTACTTCGCCGCGCCAGTCATTCGAGAAGACACGTTGAAAAAACATCCGGAAATCGCCACTGTGTTGAACCGGCTGGCCGGGAAACTGACGGACAAGGAAATGGCCCGCCTCAATGCCCAGGTAGATTTGGAGAAGAAAGATCCCAAGACCGTTGCTAAAGATTGGCTGCAAGCCAAAGGATTCATCAAATAATCGTTGATCCAGCGATCCTCACATAAAGCGCTGCGCCATGCGCAGCAACGTCCCGGTGGTAAGCTGCACCGCATTTTCCGGGCACAACTCCTGGCAGCAATAGCAGCGGATGCATTTTGCATCGTCAATCTGAATTTTGCCATCCACCAGTTTCATCGCCTGCGGCGGACAATGCGCCGCACAGCGTCCGCAACCAATACAGCAGGCCAAAATCCTCGGGCGGGCCGTAAGATGACTTTGCGCCCAATGGGCAAACCAGGCCGGGACTCGGTCTTCCAGGGATCGCATGCTGCGCGGCGCCTGAAAGTGGTGCCGGACATCCCTGCCGTCGCCGATCAGGTCAATCCCGGAAAAGTCCGGGGTCAATCCCCGTTCGAGAGACAACGCCGCCACCGGCAGCGACTCGGCCGGCAACCCCATCATCTCCGCCATGACGATATCCACGGCGAAACAATTGCTTCCCGCTAAAATTACTCCGGAAGGAATCGGTGCGCCGTTGCGCGGACCGTTTCCTTCCATTCCGATGACCCCATCGACGATCGACAGCGCCGGTTTGACCAAATTCGCCAGATCGACCAGCATCCCGGCGAATTCCTTGCGCTGCCGGGTTCGCAGGTGAAACTGCGCCTTTTGCATGCCGACAATGCACCCGAACAAGATCTTGGTCGCGCCGGTCATGCCCATGAAAGTATGCGTCTTCATTTTGGCCAGGGTGATGACTTTATCTACCTGGTTCAGCACATCCGTCAGCTGAAATTTTTTAATGATCCTTCCTTCAGGGAATGGGTATTCGGCCGTCCCTTCAAAAGGAATCAGCCGCACCGACTCTTCGCGGCAGATAGCGGCGATCCCGCATTTTTCCGCCGCTTTCAATGTGCCGGACACTCCCGGTGAGTCACCAACCACCGGCACGGCGCCAAGCGCCTTGACCTGGCGAATCACGGCCCGCAGCACTTCCGGATGGGTCGTGACGGCGCACTCCACCGGGACTCCTTCCAACAGATTCGGTTTCAGCAGCACCCGGTCGCCCGACTGCACGAATTGTGCCAGTCCACCCAACAGGGCCAACGCCTGCTCGATTCCGGCAGCGACGGATTCCGCCGCATAATCTGTTACGCGAACCGCAGCCACTTTCGAATGTTCCAAGTTTATTCCATCCTATTTCAAAATAGCAGGTCGATAACCCTGCATTGCTCTTATTTCATTCGGTTTTGCACCCCGCTTTTCCTTTGCGCGAGACAGTGCCGCCTGTCCATCTTACTGTTGCTTAAGGGTTCAACTCCATTACCATTCTTGTTTAGCTTCGTACAATAGCCGTTTCTTCAAGGCAAGCAACATATCGCTTAAATCAACCCGCATCTGTTCTGGATTGGTCAGTCGTTTATGTTCGTCCCAAAGCGTTTCCATTTCCGATTGAGCGTATGCCTTGATTTCTGGCAAAGAAGGTTGTTTATACACACAACGGCCGTTTTGGAAAATGGGAATCAGCATTTCCCTAAGCACGTAGGTTTCAGGGGGAAGAACAATCTTCTTCCAGGCATGGGTTTCATCTGACAACAACAACGCCTTGTCGCTGTCCAGCGTTTCATTCGCCAGCGTAATCAAATCTGCTTTAATTTTCCCCTGCTGGTAGACCCGGTAAAGTTTTTTCAAGCCCGGATTAGTCATTTTTTCTACGTTGTCCGAAATTTTCATTTTGGGTACCATCTGGTCGGCCTCAAATTCAGCCGCAAGTTTATACACCCCGCCCATGGACGGGGCGCCATCCGAGGTAATCAATTTGGTCCCTACACCCCAAACCCTAATTTTTGCGTCTTGCATCTTGAGATCCCGAATAATATATTCATCCAGATCATTTGAGCCGCTGATCACGGCCTCTTGCAGGCCCGCCTCATCCAGCATTCTTCTTGCTTCTTTTGATAAATAGGCCAAATCCCCGCTGTCAAACCGGATTCCATACTTGCCAAACTTGACGCCGTTATCCATGAGCTCTCTGAATACGGCGATCGCATTGGGAACTCCGCTGCGCAGCGAATTATATGTATCTACCAATAGTATGGCATTACTGGGATATTGCCTGGCATATTCGCGAAATGCGTCGGTTTCGTTTGGAAAACTCATAACCCAGCTGTGCGCCATAGTCCCCGCCACTGGAATGTTAAACATCTTGCCCGCCATCACGTTGGACGTAGCATCAAATCCGCCAATCACCGCAGCTCTGGCGCCATATATCCCCGCATCAGTTCCATGGGCGCGACGCAACCCGAATTCCATCAGCAAATCATCGGGAGCAACTGTTCTGATCCGGCTTGCTTTCGTACAAATAAGGCTTTCATGGTTAAGAAACATCGACAACGCCGTTTCGATCAATTGCGCTTCCATAAAATTCGCCTGCACAATTAGCAGGGGCTCTCCCGGGAAGGCCACAGTTCCTTCCGGAATTGACCATATGTCGCCTGTAAAACGAAAATGCAACAAGTAATTTAAAAATTCTTCTTTAAAGATCCCGAGTGATCGCAGATAATCGATATCTTCGGCATTAAAACCCAATTCTTGAATGTACTGTATCACATGCTCCAGTCCCGCAAAAACCGTATACCCGCCGTGATATGGATTTCCCCGGTAAAAGCGGTCAAATACCGCCCGAACATTTGCCTTGCCGGCAAAGTACCATCCCTGCATCATTGTGAGCTCATACAGGTCTGTTAGTAATGTAAGATGTCTCATCCTTATTTTTCACTTCCACTTATAAATATATTCTTTCTTTGGTTTTCTACCCTTTGCAACCCATCTCCTGCAACATCAAGGTTGTGGTGATCAGAAGTTTCGGAGCTGAATTTTAAATAAAGCTCCAAAATACAAGCATTTCATTAATCGCGTCTATTGCGTCTCCACCAACCACTCCGCATGTTCAGAAAGGACCGGATGCAAGAAACGACAGCCTGAATTTTTTCTTTTCCCCCTTGACACTTTTTTGCAGTTCATGCTATAGTGTACGCAATTGAATCCGTTACTGCGATGAACGGGAAAAGTACACAGATCCGCTTTGGTTTCAGCGAGCCGGTGTCCGGAGACGATCCGGAGGTGGGATGACCGGCCCAAAGTTTCTGTCGAATGGCCCCGCGAGCTGCCCGCCGAAAATTTCAGTAGGCCGGGCCGGTTGCCTCCGTTACCGGGCTCAGGATATCGGCGCAAGCCCGTATCCGAATCGAGGGAAAACGATTGTTTTCCGAATTAGGGTGGTACCGCGAACCATTTCGCCCCTGTATGGGAGTGGAATGGTTCTTTTTATTTACAATCAAAACGATGGGAGGAACAAGCAATGTTGAAAGAAGTTTTGAACCAGGTAGTCGGCGGCGAAAACCTGTCCCGGCAGGAAGCCCAGGAATCCATGCAGGCCATCATGACCGGCCAGGCCAGCGAATCCCAGATCGGTGGACTGCTGACCGCTCTGCGGATCAAGGGCGAAACCAGTGAGGAAATCGCCGGGTTCGCCGAAACCATGCGCAGTCACACGGTAAAAGTCGAATGCAGCCAGTCGGATTTGCTCGACACCTGCGGCACTGGCGGTGACCGGAAAGGGACTTTCAATATCTCCACCACCGTCGCCTTTGTGGTGGCGGGCGCCGGGGCATCGGTCGCCAAACACGGCAATCACGGCGTATCTAGCTCATCTGGTAGCGCGGACGTTTTGAAAGCTTTGGGCGTCCGGATCGACCTACCGGCGCAAAACATCGCTTCCGTGATCGAAGATGCCCGGATCGCTTTCCTGTATGCGCCCACCTTTCATCCGGCCATGAAGTACGCCGGCAAACCGCGCCGCGAATTGGGATTCCGGACGGTGTTCAACGTATTGGGGCCCCTGACCAATCCGCTCGCCGCCGAGCGCCAGCTGATGGGCGTATATGAGCGATCTCTGACCCAAAAATTGGCGGAGGTTTTGCTGCGGCTTAATACCCGGCGCGCCATGGTGGTGCACGGTCTGGATGGCCTGGATGAAATCTCGACCACCGCGCCGACGCAAGTTTCGGAAGTGGTCAACGGAAAAATTCTTTCCTACATGATCGATCCGGCCGAGTACGGGCTACCCATTGCCGCATTGGCCGACATCAGCGGCGGCACCCCGGAGCAAAACGCCGATATCGTCCTCGCCATCCTGCACGGCAAACGGGACGCCCGACGCGACCTGGTCCTGCTCAACGCCGCGGCGGCGTTGGTAGTCGCCGACAAGGCGGAAAACATCCGGGAAGGCATGGTTCTGGCCGCCAAAAGCATCGACAGCGGCGCCGCCCAGGGCAAACTGGAACGGATGCGGGAACTCACCCGCCAATCGGCATGATCGTCAAAATTTGCGGCATCCGTTCGTTGGCTGCAGCGCAGACCGCCGCACAAGCCGGTGCCGATTGGATCGGGTTCGTGTTCGCGCCCAGTCGCCGCCGCATCGATCCCGATACCGCCGCAGCCATCAGCTCAGCCATTGTTGGTCCCGCCAAAGTCGGCGTCTTTGTAGACCAGCCGCTAAGCGAGGTCCGGGAAATCGCCGATCACTGTCGACTCGATTATATCCAGCTCCACGGCGGGGAAAGTCCGGACTACAGTCGCTGCCTGAACCGTCCGGTCATCCGCGCCTGCCGGGTCGATTCCGCGTTCGATCCGGAACAGTGGGCCGCTTATCCCGCCGAATATCTGCTGTTTGACAGTTTTGTCCCCGGACAGGCGGGAGGAACCGGCATCACTTTTGATTGGCGGGAAACCTGCGGCCGCATCCGTCTTTTCCGACAAAAATTCCTGATCGCCGGCGGCCTGACACCGGAAAATGTTGCGAACGCCTTTCAAACCTTCAATCCCGACGGCGTCGATGTTTCCGGCGGCGTAGAAACCGCTGGAGTCAAAGATCCCGACAAAATACGGAAGTTCATCGCAGCGGCCCGAACCGCCGCGGAAAGGAGGCAGTCATGCTGAATCAGATCGTGGATTCCATCCGGGTTCAGGTTGCGGAACGAAAGCTATCGCACCCAGTATCTTCACTACAAATTCGCCCCGGCGAATTTGAGTTCAGTCGGGCACTGACCGCTACGGACTGGGCCCTCATCGCCGAATGCAAACTGGCTTCCCCGGCAAAGGGGCGTCTCTGCCAAACCCATACCGTGCCGGAGTTGGCAAAAATCTTTACCGAAAATGGCGCCGCCGCTTTGTCCGTTCACACCAGCGCCCCGTTTCTGGGCAAGTTGGCCGATATCGCCGCCGTCCGCCAGGTGAGTTCGCTGCCGATCCTGCACAAGGATTTTATCATCGACGAATACCAGATTTACGAAGCCCGCGCCGCCGGCGCCGACGCCATCCTGCTGATCGCCGCGATTCTCACGGATGAACAGCTGACCCAGTATCTCGCCATTGCCCGCGACCTCGGCCTGGATGCCCTGCTGGAAGTCCACAGCCGCCGCGAGTTGGAGCGGGTCAAACAAACCGACGCACTGCTTGTCGGCATCAACAACCGGGATCTGACGACTTTCACCACCGACCTCGCCAATACATTCAACCTGTTGCCCCACTGCGATCCCCGCTGGCGGGTGATCAGCGAAAGCGGCATCCACGACG
>CAZRQI010000068.1:0-8383 GCA_964602025.1 uncultured Veillonellaceae bacterium | reverse complement strand
CCAAACCGGCATTGGCGGCGATCTGTTCGATCCCGGCCGACATTTCCTCCACGACGGCGGAAGCATCCGTAGCAGACGCCAGTTGGGCATTGGCGCCGGCGGCCACCTCGGTCATGGACACCGCAACCTGGTTGGATGCCTGCGCGGATTGCTCGGCGCTCGCTGTCAGCTCTTCGCTGGAAGCGGCCAACTGTTCGGCGTTCGAATTGATCTGCCGAATCAAGTTGCGCAGATTATGGGTCATCTTCACAACTTCATCGGCCAACTGGCCGATTTCATCCTTTGAAGTGATCCCGTGGCGGCGATCACTCAGATTGCCGGCCGCCACTTCTTCGACATAGGCCACGATGGTTTTCACCGGCCGCACGATGCTGCGGGCGGCAAAAATCCCGATCAGGATGCCTACCAATACCGACAGGATCATCGACAAAATCACCGCGTTTCGGGTAGCCGTGGCGTTATCGATCGTACGGGTGAAAACCCCCTTCAGAAAGTCCTGCCGATATACTTTGTATTCTTCCATTTTCTCGCCGAGATTCTTGGCGGCCGGCGCCAGCACGCTTTGGTTAAGCTGGAGGGCTTCCGCGTCCTTGCCCGCCTTTTTCAAGGGAACCAGCTTGTTTGCCACCAGTTCGTTAAACTCAGTATCGAGTTTGAGCAGCTCACCGGTCAATTTTTTCCCTTTGTCGGTCCGCATGATCGCCAACAGTGCCTTTTCCGTTTCCGTATTGATTTTGGCCAGCCGGTCGTACTCCTGCAAATAGACATCGCTGCCGGTCAGAAGGTAACCGCGCACCTGGGCGACTTTTGCCATCGTATTGTAGGTCATGTCCGTTGTCTGGTAGAACCGGGGCATTTCCACATTTTGCGTATTGAGGGTGTCATCCAGAATTCCCGTCACTTTGAAAATCGAAAATGCAAACCCGACAAAGCTGACCAGCACCACCACCAAAAAGTACGCGATCATCTTGGACGTAAGTTTCATGCTCGAATTCTCCTCTTCTATTTACTTTAATGCGCCTAGCTCCCGAACCATTTCAAAAAATTGGATGTTTACTATTATTCTTTTCATAGTTACAATATTCCTGCTTTTTTCGCACAAATCCATCTAACGGGAGGCTCTTTCCAGAGAGGAATGGCGAAAAAAATCCTCCCCGGCAGTGGCAGGAAGGAATGTTTGGAGTATTTCATTCGTTGTTTCGATCCGTCAATGGCATTCGGGAATCTGGTGCCCATCGCCCCGTTCGACCATACCCAGGCCCAATACATCCATCGCTGTTTCGATGGTTTCCGCCAGACTCAGGCCACAATTGGCCAGCAGCCCGCTCTGATCGCTCATCAGGATTCCTTCTGCCATCGAATACAGACTCAACGCCAAAGCCTTCGGGTCGAGCTGCCGGATCTCCCGCCGGGCGATGCCGGTCCGGATGATTTCCTCCATGACCTCGAACATGCCCCGCGACTTCCGCCCCAATGCCGCCGCCATTTCCGCCGGCAGCTGAATGCCGCCGAGCGGATGCGTCACCAGCTTCAAAATCTCGAACATCTGCGGTTCCTGCCGATGGAACGAACGATACACCTGATAGGTTTCCCGCAGGCGCAGCGCGGCGTGACCGTCGGCGGCGGCGATTCGCCGATACTCGGCCGTCAACCGGTCCAGGGCTTCATTGCAGATGTGGAAAACCACTTCCGCCTTGTTTTGAAAATGGAAATACAACGGCCCCGTCGAAATCCCGGCGGCTGCCGCAATCTGGCGCATGCTGGTCCGATGATACCCCTGGGTCAGAAACAAGTCTTTCGCCCGCTCCAAAATTAGGCCACGGGTGTCCCGGTTTTCGTCAGCGGTTCGTTGTTCTACCATATTACTGCCCGCTTTCTTCGGTGCAGATTTGGGCCAGCTTCTTTTGATAGGACTCCGTGACCTTGCCCATCATCATCGGGCTGTAAATTTTCCGGCGAATCGCCGGCGCCGTGACCAACAGACGCATTCCCCAGTTTTGCAGGCGACTGAGATAATTCTTCTGGGGAAAATCATAAAACCCGTGTTGGCGATAAAACTGATCGTCGGCGACAAAAGGAAACCGCAATGGTCCCCAAATCTCATCCCGGAAAATCTTGTGTGCACCGACTCCCAAGAATGTGGATGGCTGGGTGTACCCTGTCTGTGCGAAGCGGATGCTGCGCCGGGCCGCCTCCTGAATCACGGCGTCCAACTCTTTTGACTCCGCTGCTTCATCCGTGACGATCCCCGCCAGATTGGCGCGCTGGACCTGCGTGTAGGCTTCTAAAATCTGGCGCAAATTCGACAGTTGCGTCAACGGTCCGCTGATCAGCCAAATCAGTTGCTTGCCCATCAGCGCCGGGATGTGGGTGTTGAAAAACGCCCGGTCAAAATAAGTTTTCCAAAGCGACGACAAATAGCGGTCGTGAATCGCGCCGGCAAATACCAGAATATCGGCGGGACGGATTTTTTGGTTAAAAAACTCGACGAATCCATCCTGCCCGGTATAGACGCAGGTGTTGTCATAGCCGCAGCGGATGCAGCCCAGGCAGCTACCCTTGATGTCGATGTCGCGCAGATTGATCGTCTCCGCCGCCCCGCCGCAGGCTGCTGCGAATTGTTGCACCATCCGGCGCAAGTTCACCGAGGAATCATCCGCATCCGTGACAATCACGATCTTCTTGCCTGCCGTCTCCAAGGCATCCCCGCTGTTTGCCGGCCGATACTCCGTACTCACCGGCGTCAGCGGCGGATATTCGCGGACTGTCGGCGCCGACCGTTCCACCGCGTCCAGAAAATCTTGCGTGAAGCAGCGGAGCTTTTGCCGTCCTTCCGGTCGGAACAGATCATGCATGTTCGCGGAAAATCCGCCGATATACTTCATGTCCCAATCGTCGCAAATCCCATGGACATAATTGTGCGCCGTGTGGTCGTAAAATTGGATCGATGTGGTCAGGATCGCAGCATATTTCCCCTGAAACGCACTGGTAGCGCCACGTTCGGCGACCAGTTCAATGAATCGTTTGTAATGGGCATGAACCAGCAGGACATACAGGGGAAACGCCCATAAAACCGCTGAACAAGTCGCCACGGCGTCCAATGTTTCCCGGAACGCCGTCTCGTCCGTCTCCAGTCGTTTGATCTGCTGGGCGATATTGAACTGCACCCATTCATGCTGCGGAAACTTTCGACGCAGATACTCGACATATTGCATGGTCACGCTGTTATTGCCCTTAGGACTGCCGTTAAGCACGACGATTTTCATACAATTCACGTCCTGTCATAAAAATTGGCGGTTGTAGAGTTTACGCCGCGAGAATATAACGATGTTATATTTCAGGCATACTATAACATCGTTACAGTATGCCTGTCAACAGGCTGTCGACACGAATGTTTTTGGCCACTAACATCCATTTCATCACTTGCCCACCGATTCAACAAACCGGCAACAATCCCTTACGTTGTCCCGGCGTTTCGTTCCAACCGCTCCTGCTCCAACATCTGGATGAATTTATCAACGAGTAGCGGATCAAATTGAGCGCCGGCACAACGACGAATCTCGGCAATCGCCTCTTGGTGGGACATCGCGCTGCGATACGGCCGATCACTTGTCATGGCGTCATAGGCATCCACAATCCCTAGAAGGCGACACTGAATCGGGATCTCTTCCCCGCGAAGGCCGAGCGGGTAGCCATTTCCATCCCAATGCTCCTGATGTTTCAGAATCCAGTCGGCGATCGGTTCCAAATCCGGCGATGACTTGGCAATTCGAAACCCGATTTCGCAATGCTGCCGCATAATGATCAGCTCATTCGTATCCAGTCGGCCATTTTTCTTCAGGATACTATCCGGAATCCCGACTTTGCCGATATCATGAAACTTGGCAAATAGCCGCAGGTCGGAAATGTCGACGCTCTGCAGCGCGAGATTGCGGCCCAGCTTTTCCATGAAAAAACTCAACCGGTCCGCATGGCCTTCCGTAATATGGTCACGGGCCTCCAGCGCCTTCATCATTGTCTGGACAATGGAGCCGCGAACGCTTTGTTTCCGATGCATCTTCTGGCGATACATATTATTGTCCGCCGTCTTAAAAATGTTCTCCGCATTCGCCGCCTCTTCCCCCGAAGCCCAGCCGATCGACAGGCTTAACGGCAAATGCGGGTTTTCAAGGTTATAGTCTTCCACCTGCCGCCGGTAATACCGTTCCCGCTCCTCGATCCGCTCCACCGACGAATCAAACAAGACGACGACAAACTCATCGCCGCCGATCCGGGCCACATAATCCGGCGGTTGGATTCCGGCAAGCAATAGTTTAGCCACCCGTTTCAGAAGTTCATCCCCGCGTCGATGCCCCAACGTGTCATTGATCAATTTCAGGCCATCCACATCAAAAACGAAAAGGCAGATTCGAGAGTATTTGCCGATTTGCATCCGTACCAAATCCGTCTCAAAATAATCGCGGTTGTACACCCCCGTCATGGAATCATGTTGCCGGAGATACTCCAACCCTTCTTCCACTTCCTTGCGGGCCGTAATGTCACGGATTGACGCCAGGCAGCGTACAGTCCCGTCAATTTCCACAGGCGTGGCGCTAATTTCGAGAACCAGACGTTTTCCGTTCCGGTCTTGTGTGATGCGTTCATATAGCGGCTGCGGCCCTTCGTTTACTGTTGCCCTGATCACCCGCAGGGCGGCCTCAAGATTAGCCGCCGTTGAAATGAGAGCAATCCCTTGTTCCTTGAACTTGCGCTCCGAGTAACCGAACATCTCCTGCGCCCGGTGATTTACCGCCAAAATGGCGCCCGTTTCCCCATCGTTTACGACCAGCGCATCGCCAACCGCGTTAAAGATGTCCGTCGCCGTTTTTTGACTGCGTTGCAATTCTTTATTGGCCGCGGCGAGGTCGTCATATTGTGTCCGCAGGGTTTCTTCCACCGCCAACAGTTCCTCGTGCGTTGCTTCCAATTCCTGCAGGTTCTGTTGCAAGACTTCTTCCGCATGTTTTCGGGCGGAAATATCGATTCCAATGCCAACAATATAGGGTTTTCCATCAATGATCGTTTTCACCGCAGTCAACTGATAGGGAGTTTTGCTCCCGTCCCGATTGCGTAAAGCAGCCTCTGCGGAAGCCGTTCCTTCCTGAAAGGCTTTCTGGACCTCTGTGTTAATCCGTTCGAGCGTCGGCTGATCGCCCCGATACCAGTCGGCCAACGTCATTTGGGCCAATTCCTCGGCCGAATAGCCTGTAGCCCTTTCATGATTTTTGTTCCACCGAATTAAACGACCCTCTTCATCATATAGATAGAGCAGCCCCGGCACGCTATCGAGAACGGCTTGGGAAAAAGCTCTTTCATTATCCAACTGATTCAGGTTCGTTCGCAATTCTTCTTCGGTCGCCAGCAGTTCCTCATGCGTCGAAGCCAAATTGGCGTAGCTCTCCCTCAGTCGTTCTTCCGCCAGCACCCGTTCGGAAATGTCGACACTCACTCCAACCACGGCATTAACCCGGCCATCGCGATTGAGGACGGGGACCATTCGATTGCTTAACCAAGCATTTCCCACCCGGTTCTCAAACAGCACCGTCTCCCCGCCCATGGCCTGTCGAATGGCATTCAGAAAATCCTCATGCGTCTCGTACAGCGCAAAAGCGGACTTGCCTACGGCCTCGCCGGCTTGCAAACCGACCTTGGGCAGCCCCAGTCCTTCCGATAGAACAAAGTCGCCATTTCGATCCGTGGCATAAAATATCCCGGGCGCATTCGCGAGAAAAGTCCGAAGCATGGTGTCACTTCGACGCTGCTTCCTGATTCCATACAGGATGATAGCGCCGGATAAAATAATGAACAGGGTGATTCCGGCGGCCGCCGCGAGGAACGCAGTGCGGCGTTGGACGAATGGCGCCAGGGCATCCTCGTCGGTTTTCACTTGAATCACCAACGGATAATCCGCCATTTGACGGTAGTTGACCGCAGAACCAGCCTCCGGCGATTCATCGCCGATAAAATAAAATCCGCGGGAATTTCCCGCCAAGCCCGACCACAACGCAGAATCCGCAACCTTTGTCCCCAGTTCGGATACTTCGCTGCTGGCGCGAATGACTTCGTCGTTTCCGACCAAACGGACCGTAAAAGTCTCCGAAAAATCCATTTCGCGATAAAAATTCGTAAAATACAAGGGATCTATGGCAATAATCGCCACGCCCGCAAAACTACCGTCCGGATGGTTGAGACGCCGGGTCATGTGAACGCTTGTTTTTTTCGAGGTGCGTCCAAGAAACGGTCGGCCAATGTAGACCCCGCCCGTATCGGTTGCGGTGTGGAAAGTAAAATGCGGTACAGATGCAAGGTTGATTCCCGCAGTATTATTCAATGTACTGATTACGAAATTGCCATGGGCGTCGACAATTCCGGCGGAAGCAATCTGTTCTCGCCGCAATATCTGCATCATTCGTTCCAAGGAAGGCGATACCGCAAGGGTCAATTCATATTCCGCCTTCATTCGGTCTAAATGATACTCCTCCATTTTCAAGACCCGGCGAACATGTTCTTCAAACACCCGGGTCAGGCGGTCGCCTTCCTGACGAATCATATTGACGGAAGTCTCGCGGTCCTGCTCGATCTGCCACCAAACGCCGCTCCAGACGAATACCAGCAATGCGGCGCAAAACAAAACGATCATCCTATCAAAAAGAACCCAATTTCGGAAAGTCTGCGCCATCCGTTGCATTAACGAACGCCCCCAATATTGCAAAATGTGACGTGTGCAATCCGCTGTTCACCCTGCGTCGTCACAAAACAGCGGCTTTTTGCAAAAAAGGATTCCAGTGACAACACCAGAACCCTTTTCGATCGCTATCAGAAACTCGGCGCCGCCTCGGCCGTCAGGGAAATCCCCGTCCAAAATTGCCAACTATCGCTGCTATATACTGTTCTACGGCCAGGACTGAAATCCTGCTAAATCATTAGCGTTTCGGCAAAGATTCCATCAACTGGTAGTAATACTCCGGCTGTTTATCTTTGTTCAACCTGTACCAGGCTTCCAGTGTCGCCGGCGCAAATACGTCCAACCGCTCGAAGATATGACGGGCAAACTCCAGCGGCGCCGTCCCGGCGGCCGTGATGAGATCGCCGTCCGCCACCGCCGGCTGCGGATCGTAGAATTTTTCGCCGGTGTAAACGTCACCGCAAGCCGTGCGCAAAAAATCCAAATCATTGCTCGTATGACGGCGTCCATTCAACAGACCGACGCGGCCCAAAGCTACCGTCGCCGCACAGATCGCCGCCACCGGTATCCCGGCCGCTAAAAAATCCGCAGCTTTCTCCAGAATCATATTATGCTGCAGTGTCAGCCAAGTGTCGCTTCCCGGCAGGATCAGCAGCGCTGCTTCCGACAGACAAATCTCATCGACGGTGAGATCCGGCAGGATGCGAACCCCGCCCAGCGTCGTCACGGGTTCCCGGGACAATGCGCAGGTTTTTACGGTCAACGGCGCGGCCGCCGACTTGAAAAACCGGCCGGAATGCAGTTCGGCGATGCTATACCCCGCCTCCCAGTCCGCCAAAGTATCCTGTACATAAACATATACTGTTCTCATTTTTCTGCTCCTCTCCTATCAATCATCGAAAAACTCAACGGATGGATACCGGTCATATCACAGCCCACGTTGCGAACATTTGTTCTGCAGTATCAGTATAGCCGAGAAAAATGGTGCTGTAAAGCAAACCGACGATAAATTTTCCCTTGTCGTTTAGTTTTTCACAGGCCGAATCCGGTCGCCAGTGTTTCAGAATCTGTACGTCGCCGTCAGCCGGTAGGCCCAGGAATCCCAGGTCACCTTGTTCAGCGGTAGGTGCACGTTGCTGCCGTCGGCGAAGTTCACCTGATCCGTGCCCCGGTTGGCGGTGTAACTGTTATAGTCGATCGCCGCGCCAAGACTCCAGTTTTTGCCCAGCGAGTGCTCCAGCCCCAGCGAAACGACCGTGCCCCGGCCGTCGGCCCAGTGGTTGTTCGTCACCGGATGCGCCAGGTCCGTCCGCAGATTCCAGTGGGCCTCGCCGCGATAGTGCGGCAGATGGTATTCCAGCCGCAGTTTTAGTTTCGTCCGCTTGCCCAGTTCCCGCGAATGCTCCAGGCCCAGCCACGGCCCGCTCCACATCGCCTTGTACATAGTGTTGGCGCCGGGATATGGCCCATAATCCGAAGCCGGAATCACGATGAACAAATTCCGCATCGTCAGGCTCTGCGTGTTGATGGCGTAGCCGCCCAGCAACGTGGTCTGCTGCTTTGCGTTCTCCTGCAGTTTCCAGCCGAAAGCCAGCGAACCGTCGAGCACCCGGCCGTCGCCGGCGTTCGCGTAAGTGCGGGAAAATTCGCCCTGCCGGT
>CAZRQI010000067.1:3743-8559 GCA_964602025.1 uncultured Veillonellaceae bacterium | reverse complement strand
CGGGAGTCGCCTGCCAAACCATGACCATGCCGGTGAACACGATCATCATGAACACGATCGGCATGGTGTCGACTCCCAGGTGAGACATCTGGTAAACGACATGGCGGACATTGATCCGGCGAAGCTGCAACAGCGTCTGCAGCAACAACCGCACCGCGCGCCCCGTGGTGGCGAACAGGTCAAAAATCAGTTTACCCAGCCAGGTGCACAAATTAATCATCTAGATTATTTCCCCATCTACTATTGCATTTCCTTCTTTTCGATGAGTTAATCAATGCGCTGATCCGCCTGCCTCCGGCACGTTCCGTCGGCCGCCGCCACCGCGACCCAGGTGTCCGCCGCCGGACGGCGGCTCCACAGACGCCATACCGCTCGCGTATCGCCATCGAGCGTCGCGACGCCCCGCTCCGTCCACAGTCTGATGTCCAGCGGATTGAGCCCGTCGAACCCACAGCCGGCGGCTTTCGCCACCGCTTCCTTCAGGCTCCACAGGCAGGCCGGAGACAGCCCGGAAGCCAACTCAACCGGTCTGAAAACCCGGTGCAACGGATAGCCGGCCGGAAATTCCGCCGCCGTCGCCGCATCGATGCCGATGCGGCAGTTCGCCGCCACGACCGCCCAGGTACTGTCCGGCAAATGGGAAAACGACTCCGTCCGCGCCGACATCTTCGGGCATCCCGTCAGCCGCAGCAGCCGTTCCAGGTTTTGCCGCAGCCGCTGCTTGGCCGACGCTCTCGCTGCCGATTCAGCGCCCGTCCGGCAGTGTCCGACCGCGAACCAGAGATTGTCTCCGCCGAATCGTTTCACAAGGAAAGCCATCGCATCTCCAGTCCCCTCACCGTCAAAACCGGCCGGCCGGCGCCAGCGTAAACCACCGCGTCCCAGACAACCCCGCTGTCGTTCCCGCTGCGCCGGATCGCTTGGACCCCGTAGTCTCCCGGCGGGAAATCGGCGGCATGCAGATCGATCGCCGAAAATCCGTACGGCAAAACAATCCGCCCGGGCTTGTCCGCGTCCCTGGTCAACAGCGTCTGGAACACCGCCGCATGGAACACGGCTTCCAGCAGATAGGGCGGCGTCTGGTACCGGGTCGGGGCCGAACCGGCAAAATCAACCGAAGGCCGCAGGACTGTCCGTGCTTCAATCGCCGCGTCGCCAAGGCCGGTAATCGCATCCAGAACCCGGTAACGGCCGGTCAGCCCCGTGTATTCTTCATAGAGGGCCAGCAGACCGGTCCGGTCCAGACCGGGACCGGCCAACGCCACCGGCGGCAGCGAGGGTTTGTCACCGGTCTTGGCGCGGACCGACGGTCCCAACAACACAGCGGCGGACGAATTGTGCGCCCAACTCGCCAGTTCACGGCCTCCCGGCGAGATGTCCCGGGTCTGCAGCTGCGCCGCGCAAACGACCTTCCCGCGGCTGATCGACTGCACCCGGCAGTCCAGACGGGACGCGCGCGGCCGGCCGGTCGGACACTCGATAATGTCGCGGAACCGGACATCACGGAACCCCCGGACCGGCAGATAAGGCGCCAACTCCCGGGCCGCCTCGGCAAACGCCTCCAGCATCATGATGCCTGACACCAACGGATGTTTCAGGTCCGGCAACGGCCTGTGCTCCGGCAGCCAGAGGTCCCGGACGGCGTCGAAGGAACGGCCGGCCGTCAGCGACGCTTGCCGCAGATCGACCACAACCTGGTCCAACAATGCGAAATGTGACGGTTCCTGCTCCAGATTCTGCGCCAATTTCACAATGGGCGGCGCCGTGGGAACCGCAGGCAAATCCCGGGCCAGCAGCAGCGGTCCGGCGGTCGGATCGCCGACCGTCAGTTCGCGGCAAAACCAGGCCGCCGCTTCGGCGGCGTGAATGTAACTGTAGCCGCTGCGCCGCATCAGCGCCCGCAGTTCCTCCGTATCCGCCATGCCGCCGCCCTCGACGGGGGCGAGCAGCAGACACCGGCAGCGGATGTTGGGGCAACGTGCGGCCATTCCTTCGACAAACGCCGTCATTGCCCGGTTGGCGGCGGCGTAATTGGCCTGGCCGGGATTGCCGTTCGCCGCCGCGACCGAAGAAACGGCGACGAAGAACCGCAGACCTCGTCCGGCCGCCGCCGACAGATTCAACGCCCCTTGCAGTTTGACGGCGGTCACGGCCGCGAAGTCCGCGGCGCTGATTCCCGGAACGAAGTTGTCGCGCAGGATGCCGGCGCCGTGAACAACACCGGTGATCCGACCCCAACGCCGGGCGATCGACGCCAGCGTCGGGCCGACCTGCGCCGCATCCGCCACGTCACAGACATGATAAGAGGCTTTGATGCCCGCAGACTTCAGTTCGGCCAGCAGAGCGCGGGTTTCTTCGGCCCGACCCGCGCCCGCCGGTTCGTTCTCAATCTCCGTCCTCCCCAGCAGGGCGATCCGGCAGCCAAAGGGAATCAGACTCCGTACCCATTCCCGCAGGATTCCGGCGCCGCCGCCGGATACCACGACGACATCCGATGCGTCCAGTGTCAGTCCGGGCTCGTCGGCAAAACGGAGCGGCTCTTCCTGGCCGGCCTCGACGTAAAGGCCGTCGGAGCGGCTGTGCAGACTGACGGGGGTAATGTTCCGGTCCAGGGCCCGCCGGACGGTTTCTTCGCGCCAACTGTCGGTGTCGATCCGCACCGACCGGAACAGGACCGATCGGTATTCCCAGGCCATGCACAGCATCATGCCCAGAACCCCTTCCGCCAGAACCGGCGCTGCCCGATCGGCTTCCGTCCGTTCCCGGAACAACAGGACGGCCTTCTTTCGATCGGTGGCCAAAAACGCCTGCAACAACAGGAACGTGTCCCGCAGCAGGGCCGGCACGGCCGCCGGATCGGCTGGCGACGGCTCCGCGATCCACAGGATCATTCCACTCAGGTTGTCGCCGGCTTCCGCAGGGGTTGCGACCGGCACGATACTGACGCCATGGTCCCGCCGCAATACCGCCGCAGCCAGCGCCGCCGCCGTTTCGCCGCCCCATGGGCAGAACAGGCCGATCCGGTCCATTGGCGAAAACCGCAGATAATCCGGCTCGGACGCCGGCAAGGGCATGGCGTCGAACCGGAGGCGGCGCAGCGGGGTCGGAATTGTTGCGTCGCCGGGAGCGGCTCCTTCGTTCCGTACGGTCCCGGCTTCCGAGGTTTCACTCCGGCGGGCTCCGCCACCGGCCGAATCGGCCTGGCTCTTCCGGATCCGTTCGATCCGGCCGGCGACATCCCGAACGGTCCGCACGCCCGCAAAATCCTGCAGATCCAGTTTGATGCCGAACCGGCCCTCCAGAGCATCGGCAATGACCGGCAGGCGGCTGGAACGAATGGAAAGGTCGTCGCGCAGGTCCATGTCCGGCTCGACCTCGTCGCGTTCATAGCCTGTCGTTTGCAGAATCACGCCGATGACGGCTTCCAGGATCGCCGCGTCGTCCGTCAGCGGCGTCGGCTCCATCGTAACCGCAACCGACGCCGGCAGCTTTGCAGCGGCGCTGCCGGCGCCTTCCGCAGCCGGTTCCGGAACCGATCCGCTCACAAACAGACGGGCCAGGGCGCCGCAAAAGACCGGATACTCAATGGTAGGCAGGCACAGCGGCAGGCATTCCGGCTCCGGCAGCGTATCGCGGATCAAGTTGCCCAGAGCTTCCCGGGGGCCGACTTCGACAAAAGTCTGAATCCGGTAGTGATCGGCCAGACTTCGTACATTGGCCAGCCAATCGACCGGCGAACCCATATGCTCGGCCAAAAGGCGCCGAATCGATTCCGCATCGGCCGGAAAAACACCCGGCGTATGGTTGGACAACACCGGGATCGTCGGCGGCTGCATGGGAATCGTGGAAAGAAAGTCCGCAAACTCCTGCTGGACTGACCGGAATATCGGCGAATGGAAGGCCATGCCGACCGGCAGGCGGCTCCAGCGCAATCCCCGCTCCGACAGAATTTCCGCCATGGATAGCGTTGCATCCGTCGCTCCGCCAATCACGGTCTGGGCCGGTGAATTGACGTTCAGCACAAACACGCCGGGATTGGCTTCCAGCAAGGGTTCCACCGCTTCCCTCCCCGCGTGGACCGCCAGCATCGAACCAGCGTCGCCGGCAAGGACGCCGGCTTTTTCCATGCACAGGGCCCGCTGGTTGACGATGCGGCAACCGTCGGCGAACGAAAACGCGCCAGACACGCACAAGGCGGCGAATTGGCCGAGGCTGTGTCCGGCCAGCGCTGCCGGACGCAATCCGTAAGACAGCAGCAAACGGGCCAACGCCACTTCCAGCGCGAACACCGCCGGTTGCTGCCAGCGGGTGTTCCGTAGTTCGGCGTCCGTTGTTTCGAACAGCAGCCGTTGGACATCGAAGCCGAAATAACCGTCCGCTTCGGACAGCAGTTCGCGGACCGACGGAAACGCCTCGCTCAATTCACGTCCCATGCCGGCATATTGCGCGCCCTGGCCGGGGAATACCATCGCCACCGCCGGGGTGGCCGAGGTGGTGGCGGTCCCGATGTAAACGCCTTGCCGGGCCAGCGCCCGGCGCTGTTTCTCCGTCAGGGCCGGCATTTTTTCCAGTGCCTGGCTGTCCTTCAATTGCTGCTCCGCCGTCTCCCGGATATCAGCCAACACCGCGATGCGTCGGAGGATGCCCTCCACCGGACGCGACAGGTCGTGCAGTCCTGCCGGCCAAGGCGTTATGGCGCGGGCAACCGGTTCATCGATCGCCGCAGTCGCTGGCGTCTCCCAGTCGCCGGCCTGTTCCAGCTGAACCACAAAATTGGAGCCGCCGAACCCGAAGGCGTCGACCTGAAAGCGGCGCG
>CAZRQI010000067.1:0-3733 GCA_964602025.1 uncultured Veillonellaceae bacterium | reverse complement strand
CCAGGCGGCTGCCGCCAGGGTTCCGGTTCCTTCAGAACAACCAGCCCGGAATCATCCAACTGCAGTGCCGGATCCGGCTCATCACAATTCAGTGTTGGCGGATACAAACCGGCATTCATCGCCATGACGCCCCGGATCAGGCTACTGATCCCGGCCGCGCCCAGCGTATGGCCGATCTGGGATTTGAATCCCGCGATGACCGTCCGTTTTCTTGCCGGATACAGCGATTTCAGCGCCGCGACTTCTTCGAGGTCGCCCTGACGGGTCGAGGTGGCGTGGCATTCCACCAGGTCCACCGACTCCGGTCCATAGGGCAGCCCGGCGAACGAGGCCCGGATGGCGCGGATCTGGCTGTGGCGGGATGATTCCACCATGCCGGTCTCCGTGTTGCTGGCGCCCACGCCGGTGACATAGCCGTAAATATGCGCGCCCCGGCTACGGGCCACCGACTCGCGTTCAATCACGATCATACCGGATCCTTCGCCCATCACAAACCCGTCGCGACGGCGGTCGAACGGCCGGGACATGGCCGAAACCGGCCGGGATGGATCGGATAGGCCGGCCAACGCGCCCAGCACGGAAAAATCGAGGAAATGCAACGGTGACAAAGGTTCCTCCCCGCCGCCGACCACAGCGGCATCCAGCAGACCGTTCCGCATCATCTGGACCGCGCTGTGCAACGCCACCAACGAGGAGGCGCAGGCAGCCTGCACCGAATAGCTCGGGCCGGCAAAGCCGAATTTGTTGCAGACAAACCCGGGAACCATGCTGCTCAGGCGACCCAGCAGGGAGGTGTCGTCCTGAATGCTGCGCCCGGCAACCATTTCCTTTTGCAGGCTTGCTTCCTGCTCCGGCGTCAGCGGCAACACCCGCCGGACGGCCGCGAGCAGATCCGGCATGGCTTCCCGGATGCTCAGGTCGGCGCTGATCGGCGTCATTTCGGATACGTTCTGCGACAGGATCACGCCGATGCGGTCCCGGGCGATGTCGGATTCCAGAATACGCGAGTCCCCCACTGCCTTACCGGCCACCCACAGCGCGATCTTCGTCGCTTCCGTCATATTTTTGAAATCCTGCGGCGCCACGGCGATCTCCCGCCGACTGACCCGCAGATCATGAAACGCGGCGGCGCGGCAGTAGGTCTTGCCCGATACCATCGGCCGGGAATCGAAGTAGCGTTCATGGTCCCATTTTGCCGCCGGCACAGCCACGACGCCGTTGCGCAGCGCCAAGGACGCCGACCATATTTCCGCCGGACTTCGGCCCAGGGCATTCACCAGGCTCATCCCGGTGATGGCGATGCGTTCCGGTCCGTTGCACGAAAAACGTTCAGTAGCCCGGAATTCCGACGGCTCCGTCAATAGCTCCCCGGCAACCTCCGGCAAAAACGGCGCAGCCAATTCCGCGTGCAGCTCCGCCAATGGCCGACGTTCCCGCAAAATCCCGGCGCAGGCGCCGCTCATGAATTGTCCCTCGCGCCACATTCGGGCCGGCGACAGTTTTTTGCCCGTGCGGGGATCGAAGCCGCGCGCCGCGCAGCACAGACTGCCGGTCGCCAGCCGTTCCAGTCGTTGCCGCAGTTCGGCCGCCGCAATCCCGTCGGTCGCCGCGGCCTTTTCCAGTTCCTGAATCGCCGCGGTCTTTTCGTTACGCAACGACCGCACCCGCAGGCCGACACATTCCCCGGTCACCATCGTCGCCGCCGGCGCCGCCGCCAAGATTCGTTGTTGGTACTGGTCGCTGAGGGCCCCTGTTTCGACAATCTCCGTCGCAGTCAGATAAACCGTGCCCATCTGGATGGCGTCGGCGCCCAGCACAGCGGCCATATAAGCCGTTTCCCGGTTGCAGATCCCGCCGGCCAGGATCAAAGTCCGGCCGGCAAACAGTTCGGGACGACGTTTTTTCAGTATCAGTGCAAGCTGGGCCAATGTCAGCGTGCTGTGAATCCCGATATGTCCGCCGGACTCGCAGCCCTCGCAAATTACCTGCCGGTAGCCGTTCTCCAGGGCCAGTTGCAGCAGATCCTCGGTCGGCGCGATGTAGATAGCGTCAATTCCGGAATCAAGCAACGTCCTCCCCTGGGCGGGCTCGCCAGCGGCAATCACGGCGAAACGCGGACGTTGCTGCCGGACCCATTCCAGCTGGGCCTCGCGGCAGGGATTCTCCGACAAAGTGATGACATTGACCGCATAAGGCCGATCGCCCATCACTTCCTGCAGATTGCCAAGCTTCCGTTGCAGGGAGTCCGGATCCATCAGCCCCAGGGCCAGGGTCGGCAACCCTCCCGCCGCGGCGATCCGGGCCGCGAATTCCGGCGCGTCGCTGATCCAGGACATAGCGCCCTGAACAAACGGGAATCGTGTTCCCCAGAGTTTGGCTACCGGGCTGTCGGCAAACCGGGCGGCGATTTCAGCCCGGCGTCCGACAATGTCCCGTACCGCCGCCTGGAAGCGACTGCAGGCCTCCGTCAGATCGGAACCGAACTGCCGTACAAACTCACCGGCAAAACTCGCTTCGACACCGAGCGGAATTAGTTCCCGCCGGTCGAAACGGCTATCCAACGGCGAAACAGCATGATTCTGCAGGTATCGCCGCAGTTCGTCCGGGTGTCCGTCGCCATTGAGATTCAGGTCCGCAGTCCGGGCCGCCGCCGAGTTTCCCTTGTCATAGAGTCGATAGGGTGTTGGCGAATTCAGGCCGACGACCCGGGTATGGTCGGCCCGCAGCTGCCTCAGTTTCTTTTTCATCGGCTCGGCGGTTCCGGCTTGGTCGGTCAGCCAATGCAAACTTTCGAAGACCACTCCGGCGGCGCCGCTGGTCAAAAATGCCGCGGCAGCCTCCGGAGTGGCAACGCCGCCCCAGACGTGCAGCTGAACGCTTTCACCGTTTCGGCGAAACTGGTCCCGCACTGTCGCAAACAGGGTAAAGATCGTATCGGCGCCGACAAATCCGGCCGCCTCATTCCCCTTAAGCGCAAAACGGGCGGCGTTTGGCATCGTCTGGCGAATCTGCTCCAGTTCCGCCGCCGAAGCGACGACCCAGCCCAACCGGTCCGTCGCCAGTTCCCGCAAACTCCGCGGCATGTCCGCCGGCAAACCGAAGCTGTCCACCCAGACGGACGCCGTCGGAGCCAACCGGCAGAGCGCTTCCAGCACTGCTTCCGGCAAGCCGCCTTCGCCGACGCCATCGATCCAATAATCGACCGGCATCGCCGAGTCCGCCAGACGGGTCAACAAGGCCGCCTTTTCCAGTCGCTGCGGTCCAGTCAGATCGCAGACTATGCGGAATCCGCCCCTGCGGGCGGCGTCGGTCGCTTCGGCGGATAGCATTTGCGGGCGCCAGACGAATCGAAACATGAATACGCTCCTCTCTGTAGCGGCAATTATTGTCCCCAATCGTTTTCGACGGCATAGTCGATCCAACGGTCCATCAGGGCGGTCGTCACGACCGGCGGTCGCAGGTCCGGCGTGGCCCGGTCGGTATGGTCGCGCAGGAACAACGGGTTGTTGCCAAAGTATTCGAGTACGGATTCCATCTGCCGACACACCAGGCGTTCCAGCTCATTACGCGGCTGCAGGGGCGGCGCAGCGCCCGCCCCCGACAGACGGATCCCCTCGATACGAAACCGTTGCCGCACGTAGTCCAGCGTCTGCCGATACGTCGGTGGCTCCGGATGGGTCAGATGGAAGATGCGCCGATGATTGGCCGGATCTTCGATGATTCGGACCGCTGC